>JBAYAL010000268.1:0-3497 GCA_041669825.1 Eubacteriales bacterium
AAGGACTTTCACCTTACAAGAAGTACCAAGCTTTGCTTGGCGCACTAACGTCCAGCCGTTCCCGAAGCGTCATATAGCATTCATCTATTCTAAGTTTTGGGAACGACGTGTTAGCTGAAGTGTCCAACTCCAAAGAAAACCTTAATAAGATATTCTTTTTCCTTATTATATACCATAATATACCATAATACTGGATTTTTTCTAAACTCCATAAGATGGGCATAATAATTATTGAATAGATTTTTAAAGGGTGGTATTATATGGATAAAGATAAGAAGATGTCTCTCAATAAGGAGGAAAACAATATGCCAGCAATCCCAAAGAAAGATAATTTTGATTGCCAATCTATTTTAAATAAGATTAGCTCAAAAACTCCAATTCTAGACGCAAAAAAAGGCAAAGTAAAATTGAATCCAGATAATCCTAACCACAAAGACTGGTATGAGGATAAGTAGTATATAAAATGAATATTGTAAGTAATATTTATTGGCTTGAAATATATTACGAAGACAAAAATGAATCTAAAATCAGACCCGTCCTTGTTGTGGCCTATGAGAAGGATTGTAATATACTCACTATCACTGAAATCACAAGTTCTCCGCCAAATAACCCACCAATGTACTTCGACCAATTTAAAGAACCTATTTATAAGTGGAAAGATGCTGGGCTTTCACGTTTATCTTATGTCAAAACTCATAAACTTCATAGAATCGACAGAGATGAGATCGGCTCCTTTTGTGGAGAATTAGATATAGATGAATTCCTTCGAATCCTTGATAGAATAATAGAAGTAAATCATTAAGACCTCTTGCAGGTCTTTTCTTGTTTCCAAAACAAAGCTAACAAATCAACTTCAAAATGGACATTTCAGCTAACGTCTCGTGAATTCCCGAAGTCTGGTTATTGCCTGCATATTCTCTCAGATTTTGGGAATTCACTGTTATATGCAGTAACGGCCCCCATAGAATTGCTTGAATAAAATATATATCATCTTTAAGATATTTGTTGACCTTCCCCTAACCGGAAGGCTTACAATGTAATTGACCGGTCGAAAGGAGCTGTTATAGTGTACACTATTAGTTATTTCTCCAGAATTGGGATGGTTTCTGCCAAAACCCTACGTTA
Organism: Eubacteriales bacterium; assembly: GCA_041669825.1. Taxonomy (GTDB): domain Bacteria; phylum Bacillota; class Desulfitobacteriia; order Desulfitobacteriales; family Syntrophobotulaceae; genus JBAYAL01. The sequence goes on from JBAYAL010000268.1 coordinate 1,126, forward strand.
TTACGATGAAATTGAGCTTTTAAAACCCACTTACGTAGATGGGTCTAACCAGTATAGGTATTATTCTGCTGAGCAAGTTATGGATTTGCTCAGAATTACAGAGTTAAAGGAATATGGCTTTTCACTCGAAGAAATTAAACTTTTACTCAAAACCCGGGATCCACTTCAACTTCAGACAGCTTTTGAAGGAAAACTCAAAGAGCTATCATCAAATCTGGACCAAATAACTCGAATTAAAAGTAGAATAGAAACGAAAATAAATAAACTTAAAGAAGGAGATCTTGATATGGTTGATTTAAGTACATTCAATGTATTTCTTAAAGAGATAACACCTTTGTCTGTGGTATCTATTAGAAAAAGGACTGCCATTGCCAATATTAACTCCTTAATAGATGAATTGTTTAGCAGCTTAAAAGGAGCACAACCAATACGCCCCCTGATGTGTGTTTATCACGATCAGGACTTTAACCCAGATGATATTGATCTAGAAGTGTGCATCCCTGTAAAATCCGACTCATCTTCACTTAGTCTAAGAGTTATTCCTGGAGGAACTCATGCTTGTGTGATATTTCAGGGGCCTTATCCCGAAATGGGTACCGCTTATGCAGCATTAATGGACTGGATTGGAAATAATGGCTATATCCCTTCTAATGCACCATTCGAAAAATACCTGACTGGTCCCAATGACGTTAAGGATGAACAGAAATACTTAACCGAAATTTGTATCCCGGTAAAATTAATGGTATAAGAATTCACCATCATCTAGATGAGTTTTTAAGCGCTTGGTTGGCTCCAAGCGTTTTTTTATTTGTACGTACTTTTTTTCCTAAGAGCCAAGAAGTTGACCCTCTCGACAAATCTTATTTAAACTCGCCGTTATTGCATAGTCACGGTAGAAGCGCCGGTTACCCGACGCACCCCGCGCAGAATCCCGGCGTGCGGAACTACCGCACCGGGCTCTTCAGGTATATTCGCTTCCATATTTAAGCAAAACATTTTTCTTTCCATTCTATCTGTAGCTGATTATTTGGCTTTTCGGTAATTCTTGGCTTTATTAACCCATACCATTTCATTTTTGTTTCAAATTCTTTCCAGTTGAAGCTTTTTCTTTGGCTCCTTCGGTTCAGCCATTTGTACAGGATTTTAAGGGCGATTTTATAGAACTCTTTTATTCCTTTGCTGTTTCCTATTACTCCGTAGTAGTTGAAATATCCTCTGAGTTTGGCATTCAACATGTCTACAATTTTCCTCAGTCGATTGTTCCGGTTCTTTTTACACCATTCGGTAAATGCTTTTATTGATTTCCTAAGTTTCTTACGGCTTGTTCTTCTGGCTATTATATCTTTGCCTTTGTGCGATACCTTCCACCGATATTCCAATCCCAAAAATTCAAATCTGGTGTTCTCATGTTTTCTGAACCTGGAAAAGCTGATTATTTTTGTCTTTTCCATTGCCAGTTCCAGTCCGAATTTCTTGAGTCTGCCTGGTAATTCTTTATATACTCTTTGGGCGTCTGCTTTGTATCTGAATGCGCAAATATAATCATCAGCAAAACGACATAAATAGGCTTCACCCTGGCATTTTGGCTTTACAATTTTTTCAAACCACAAATCCAATACATAATGCAGGTAGATATTAGCCAATATTGGGCTTACAATCGCTCCCTGCGGACATCCTGTTATGGGGTGGATTACTTTTCCATCTGTTTCCAGTATGCCTGCTTTAAGCCATTTGTTGATGAGCCGTAGGAATGTTGAATCTTTAATTCTTTGTTTAAGCATTTCCATCAGCCACTGGTGATCGATGTTATTGAAAAAAACCTTTAATATCTGCTTCTACGATGTAACTATATTTTCCCTGAATTTCTTTGGTGAGTTCCTGTACCGCTTTTTGGGGGCCTGTTCCTGGTCTGTAGCCATAGCTGCATTTAAGAAAATCCTGCTCGTAAATGGCTTCCAGTATCCGGGCTACAGCTCTCTGCAGTATTTTATCTTTTATTGTGGGGATTCCCAGAGGTCTGGTTTTTCCCCCTCCTTTTGGTATGTTGGTTCTTCTGACTAGCTTGGCTTTATATTTCTTTTGCTTTAGGCTTATCAACAGCTCACCTAGATTTTGGTCAAGGTTTTGGGCGAATTCTTTCGCTGTGACTTTGTCCACCCCTGCAGCTGCTTTTTTGTTAATGTCTGCCCACGCTTGATACAAGGCTTGGCGGTCAATTAGTCCATAGAGGTTACCGAATTTGTACTTCTTATGTTGTTTTGCTTTTGTTGCTATTCCCCGCAGTGAGGTTTGCATTGTTTCCTCCAGTCCAGCAGTCCGGACAATGTTTCCTTTGCGGGCTGCATATACCTGTTAACCCCTTCCCCATGTGG
>JBAYAL010000269.1:0-3489 GCA_041669825.1 Eubacteriales bacterium
AGATTGAGCATCCTGTAACTGATAATAGACCAATTGGATATTTGCAAATTACAGGTGATGACTTTGATGATGATGTTATTCCAGCTGGTGCTGAACTTGAATTTAATTATAAAGTAATGGATTCGGGGAATTTGGTTGTTTCAGTGTCAGTACCTAGTATCGGGGCAACATTTGCAGCAAAGAACTTTTATACTACTGCGGGAAAAATGCCTGATTTTAACAAAACATCTGAACAGGTAAATTCAGATGCTGATGAGTTGCTTCATAGAATTTCTAGAATGGAAGAAAAAGTGGATGATCCAATGTTGATTGATGCAAAGGAAAAAGCCGAAGAAGCTATGCATCTTAATAAAAAGGCAGAGAGTGCTGAAGACGTTGGTGAAGCGTGGAATAAGATTTATGAAGTTAAGAAAATTTTAGCTAAGTCTCGTGAAAGGAACTTAGTTAAAATGCGCGAAGGAGAACTAGAATATAAAGTTAGAGATTATGAAAGTTACGTAAAGAAGTATGCTACCCCTGCAGAAAACGCTAGGTTTGAATCACTACGTAAGAATGCCTTAAGCTGTATTGGTAATAATGATAACGAATTTGAATTAATATTGCAGAATATGGGTGGCAAGGTTTTTGGTATTCTGTGGCAACAAGACTGGTTTGTTGTAGATACGTTTAATAATATGGTCTCTCATCCAGGCTCTTACACTGATGCGCAGAAGTCTCAAGAACTTGTTGGAGAAGGAAAACGCTTGAGAGATAGTGATAATATTTCAGAACTTCGAAAAGTTGTAATAATGCTTAGTCAATTAAGTGATGATTCTAGTGGTAACGGTGATATCAGCAGTTTGGTAAATATTATTAGGGGGTAATTTTATGCCTAATCCCTGGCTTCCAAGCGGATTTGAGATTGATGGATTTAAAGTCGCAAAATTAGTGTTTGAAGATAAAGAGTGGCAGCTCTATAATGCCGTCAACGATGAATATGATATTCTTGTTTTGAAAGATAATCTTGTTGAAAAACTTATAAAGGGAAACTTTCTAAAATTGGAGATGTTACACAGAATTGATGCTGGTAGCTTTGAAGCATATGGATTGATTGATAAGAATATATTTCCAATGAATGATTGTAAAAATCCGATAGATTTTATTGATGCGAAAGCTGTATGTATAGCATTGAGACGAAGCAGGGAAATTGATGATAAATGTAGCTTGAATGATTCTATATATGTAGAAAAATATTCTCTTCTGTTACCGACGTGGACTGAAACGACAGCTATTTCTGATGATATAATATTAGGAAAGTATTTGACCGGAGGGGTTGATATTTCAGTTAATTCTTTTCAGCGTTTAGCTGAATTGTGTAGTTGGTTGGATATTGGACATTTGCAGAAACTGATTTCTGAAGCAGGTTTAGAACTTGCTCAAGAGGAGATTTTTGCTGTGAAGAAAATACGTGGTGGTGAGCGTAGGGAAACAAGGAATGGGAGATTTGAACTTCCTGGACGCCCTATGTTAGAAGAATTTTTTAATGATCATATTGTGGATATTGTGAAAAATGAAGAAAGTTATAAGCGCATGGGTATAGAGTTTCCATCGGCTACCATTCTATATGGACCTCCAGGTTGTGGAAAAACATATGCGGCACAGAAACTTATTGAGTATTTAGGCTGGTCTAGTTATTCTATTGATTCTAGTACTGTCGGTAGTCCATATATTCACCAAACGAGCAAATTAATATCTGAGACATTTGAAACTGCACAAAAAAATGCACCTTCTGTTGTCATAATTGATGAAATGGAGGCGTTTGTCTCTAGTAGAGGGAATTCAGGTTATAATCAGCATCATGTTGAAGAAGTTGGAGAATTCCTTAGAATTATTCCAGAAGCAATAAAAAATAAGGTTTTGATTATTGCTATGACTAACCATATTGATATGATTGATTCTGCTGTTCTAAGAACTGGACGTTTTGATAATGTGTTGGAGGTATCTATGCCTTCGAAAATTGAGGTAGCATCTTTAGTAAAATACTTATTATCTAAACGTCCTGTGAGTGAAACATTAAACACGGACATCTTGATAGAGAGTATGGTTGGGAGACCATTATCCGATACGGACTTTATTATTAGAGAAGCGGCGAGGATAGCTGCCAAGAACAATAAGTTAGAAATAGAGCAAGAGTGTTTGGATACGGCATTAAATAGCTCTACACGAACAAAAAAAGGTGAAAAGGAACATAGAATAGGATTTTAAACTTTAGGAGTCTGATATGAGTATATTTGATAGTCCATTTTATAAATCGGGTGTTTCTACAAGAACAAGAAAAACTGAAATTTTTAGTGCTGCGGAAGAAAGAAATTTATTAAGTGGTGACGACGAAGCGAGGGAAATGGCTAATTGTATTACAAATCCTGTTACTAGGTTAGCAGCGGAGATTGCTTGGTTTCCTGGCGTTAGTCCACGTGATATTGATGTATTTTTGCATAATATAAAGACTTCGCCTGATTTAGCATTTACTGCAAAGCCTTTTTCTGATAGTACAATCTTATTTTGTGCTAAATCTAACGCCCTTGCGGAAAAGCTGAGTTTATTTACGGATGAGTCGAAGGATGAGTGCGTAGAGAATATTGTTGAACTAGCTCAGTCTTTTGACAACATAGATGTAGAGCGATTGATGAATTATATTAACAGCGATCGTATTGTAGCTGGTATAGCAGAAATAGATGATGTAGATAAAGTTAAATTTGCATTAGATAAGCATATTGGTAGTTTGGTTGAGGCTTGTAAAGTTGCGCTAGATAATTTTGATACTGAGGATTTAATTTATATTGTCACGGAATTAGTTGATGAGACGACTGAATGGGGCACTGAGCGTGCTCCTAATCTAGTATATGGTATCGTTGACACATATGAGGTGGGAACACAGGGCTTTTTTGCTAAGGCGACGCCGGCTATTGAAAAGCTTATCGATAATATAAAGGAACGCTCAGATACAGGTGGAACACTAAATGAATTAAACATATACGTTAATAAACTAATTGCTATGACAAAACAGTGGGATAATGTTGCACAACCTATACAGGTTGCTATGCAGAGTAAATCCTTAGAACATGAACCTAGTAGAGATTTAGCTAATTCATTACGCGATTTGGCATTACATTTATTTAATAAACATAGTCATTTGAAACTGTCTCAAAAGATCACTGCGGCTATATCAGAAATTTTTGCAGAAGTTTATTCTGCTGCTGATGATGCTCAGCGTGATTTAGACACTTTAAAAGAGATTGAAGAAGACAGAACAAAAGATAATGCGGAACTTGAAGAAGAACGGCGCTATATGAATTACTCCGCAGAAATAGGCCTTGTCTTCAAAAATCATGTAAAAATAACATCGGAATATATAGAGTTTGATGGCGCAAAAATGTTGTTTGCTGATGTGGAGCATGTAGCCTGGGGTGGTATGAGAAAGTCTGTTAATGGAATTCCTACTGGGACAAC
>JBAYAL010000270.1:0-3487 GCA_041669825.1 Eubacteriales bacterium
CAGCAATACGCTCAACAAAAGGGGCAGAATTCGGCTCCATTTGCTTTCGGAAATCTTCAGATAAAGAAACAAGAGTTATACCATATTCGTTTTTTGGAGAGTATTTTGCCAATTCGATAGGAAGAATTCCCTTGGTAAGAATACAGCACTTAATATCGGCAGCGTTGAGTTTTGCAATCAATTTAAAACTCATATCTTTAACATCCTCATAACCATACATAAAAGGATCGGTTGTAAAGCATAATTGCACCGATTTAATTTTTGACTTATATTTGGGAATTTCCTTATCTAACAATTCAAGAGCATTGCTGACGAGTTTGGGTTCGCACCATTCCTGATAACTTTTGACCTTGCCGAAACGCTTTGCCATCATCATAGCATAGCAAGGGTATTTGCAGCCATGTGCACAACCTTGAACATGATTAATAGTATAATCGCCATATTCAACACCTGTTTTATATAGTAAAGATTCTCTAGTAATTGTTTTCATAATAATTTTTATCCTAGTATTTTATATTTATCTTTCTTGTAATTATTTTTATTGCTAACTATACCCAACTTTTGCACTTGTTTATTTTCAATAAGCGGTTGTAGAACATTTTCAATTATTTGATTACAATTTAAAATTGTATTTTCTATTATGAAGGCTTCTAATTGTGGAAAGTCAAGAATTTGTCCTTTTAGCATTGTAATGATTTGTTGTTTTGCAACAGCAGAATGTTGTTTAATCATCCAGTTTTTATCATCTTCTTCTGTAAATATACTTATTTGCTCAACATCATTTTCTTTTTCATTCCTATGAAATTCTTTCCCATTAAATGTTTCCCATAATGCCTCTTTTAGTTTTTCCAATCCTCTAATATTAGGCGTAAAAAACATTATTTGATAAATTTCATTATTTGTAGTAGTTTTAAACTCGTATGAAAAAGAGTGTTTAATATTTCCAACTTTTAAACGATTTTTTGTTAAATCAATCATTTCTGTTTTTGTTTTAACTGTAATATCTTCCTCTTGGCAATACTTTACCATTTTTGAAGTATCTTGATTCCTTACAAAATCACTTGTAAAAACATTGAAAAGTAGTTCACAATATTTGCCAGATAAGAAATTGCTTAGTATGGACAGTTTAACTGTACAAAAATTGTAAGGATCAACAAACACTAAATTTGCCGATCTATTTGGAAAGCAATTGAATATCGAATTAAAATATTTATCTTCCATCAAAAAATCGTTTACATCTTTATTGAAAAAACTAACCCTAATATTTGCAGCTTTTATGCCGACATAATTAGTTGCAATTTCTTTTATAATCCGCAATCGGTCTATGTTAAGATCATTCAAAATCAAATTAAATTCCTTGTCTGGATGATTTACAGCAAAATCGTTGTAGAACTCCAAAACTCTAATGCCTGTTCCATAATCGCCATCAGAATAAATTCCCGCATTGCACATACAATCAATGAAATTTATATTTTTATTTTCAGGCACATTACATACTACGAACAACCACTTTTCAACATATGCAGATATATACTTTATCTTATATGTAGTCTGTGGTTTTTTTTCATCTAAAAAGCTTAAATTCGCGTTAATATAATCCGTAAAAGTTCCCATCATTCGCCCTCATTGTCATCCATAAAGTTTTATTTTTTAGATTGATCATCTTTATCTTTTGCAAAGGTCATTTCACGCATGGATAAACCATCATGCAAAGTCTGCATATGAATACTGCCTTGTTCACCTCTTGTTTCAGTTGACATTGTAGGCTTAACAAAGATATCGGCTGTTATTTTTGTTTGAGATTGAGTTGTTTGTTGTGTGTTATCTTTTTCACTCATAAATTGTTCTCCTATATAATTTTAATTAATAATAATGCAACAATAAAAGCCATATTTATCATGGTAAATATCATGGCGTGTTTATTCATTTGCTGTTTCTTTTCAACCGTCTTAACAACAGAATCAATCGAATATTTAAAACCGCTCATAAATTTACCAATAAACTGCTCCGACGTACAATGATATGTGGACGGATTTAAATAATCTATACTATCAATATGATAAACTTTTTTGGGAAACAAGCCAATAAAAATCGAAATTACAGTTAATGTCATACTCGCAATAAAGAAAGAAACAACTACTATCGATGATATCAATTTTGTGTTACTTTCAAACGAAAAAGGTAAAACTATTGTTAGTAGTGCTAAAACAGCAGCATTAAACACCAAAACCATGTTCAGCTTTTCATCGGCACTTTTTAATCTATCTAACTGCATTGCGTACATTGTTTTTATCTGCTCGAATCCCATTTTAAGGTTTTCGTTTTCTTGCTTTGTATCAACTTCATAATTATTTTCACTCATATTTTACTCCATAGGTTTTATCATTGATTTGATGAAAGTAATTTTAGCCATTCATTCAAAATTTAATGCTCGTAATTATGAATACGAGAATCAATATATTGCCATTCTTCTTCAGTAATATCCCATAATTGACATAACTGCTCGTCTGTATATTTGCCTTCATATTTTTCTAGAGCAGGCACAAAACTAAACTTATTCCTTAAAACATCTTGAGAAATGACTGTTTGCAAAAGCAAAAATCTAACAATTTTTGTAAAAAGATAACTTTTATAAGAATAAACTTCTTCTTCTGTATCAAAAGCTCCAGCTACGATAAATGACTCCGTACAACAACTGCCTGGCTCAGCTATTCTAGTATTGCCATCATAATAAAAGCCTATTGGTTTAGTAAAATCTGTTTGACCAGCAATAGGAGCTTTAGGAACAAGTAATTTCCATTTATTTAATAAATTATTTGTATCAACGATATCACTGCTTTTCGCATATCTTTTGCCAATTTTTTGAATAAAATAACAAGGTATGCCACTTTCTTTAGGTTGATAATTTGTTGGTAAGCCGAATGGTCTCTGTGGTGAAACTACATCTTCCAAAGTTTTCTTTGATTTTTCAATTTCAAATATTTTTCTAATTATAGGTATAGATTGACTATATCTAACAAAAGTTTTATATTCGTTCAATTTTCTTATAGATGAAAAGCGTTTATTTCCTTGCACATTTATAACACTACATAATCCTTTGTCGTTCTTATTCCATAAAATATAACAAACTCCACCCGATATATCAACACTTGCAAACGCATCTGTAGAATTTGGATAATCAACTATTATTCTTATGCTTTCATCATTCAACATTTGCTCTCTAAACCCATCTAAACCAAAGCCACCTGAAAACCAGCGTGAAGGCATTATCATACTTAGATAATTTGGATTTAGTTTTTTACCATTTTCAACAAATAAATTATAAACAGGAGTAGCTTGTCTCCCAGAGCCACCCGTTTCCGACTGATACGGCGGATTTCCTACTATTGCGTCAAATTTCATTTCTTTCACCTCTTTGTTCCAAAAACTTCCGCGAGATATTTTATCTCTGAACTGTTCCGGCTTCTCTTTCAATTGATTTATTAAA
>JBAYAL010000271.1:0-3472 GCA_041669825.1 Eubacteriales bacterium
CTTGTTACTTGGCCTGGTTACAGTAAAATTGCAGCGCTTACGAAAAAGGTATGGGGTAAGGCGCCAACTGCGGAATGGATGTGTGAGGCTCATCCGCCTTCGGTTTTCAATGCCATATTAACTGAGAAACCATATCCTGTAAAAGCACTTTTGGTTGCAGCTACAAATCCGATTAATTCCTATGGGCAAACTAGCCAGGTTTTGGCTGCTTTACGTGCTGTGGATTTCTTAGTTACTTGTGAATATTGGATGACTCCGACTGCTTCACTTTCGGATTATGTAATGCCAATTGGTGGAGCTCTTGAACGTCCAATTATCACCAGTACTTATGGCTGTTCCGACTTTTTAATGACTTCGCAGCGTGCTATTCAGCCTATGTATGAACGGCGGAATGATTTCGATTTTTGGCGCGGTTTAGGTATTCGCTTAGGACAGGAAGATAAATGGCCGTGGAAGACGTTGGAAGAAGCTTATTTGCATCGTATTGAAGGGCTTGGTTATGGGGTTGATAGTTATGATGAATTTGTTGAAACATATCGTTATCATTTTCCAGAATTGGAATATAACAAACAGGAAAGAATGGGATTTGCAACTCCTTCAGGAAAAATAGAGTTATATTCTAGTACGCTTAAAGATCTGGGCTACAATCCGATGCCTGTGTATAGAGGACCTGCGGAGAATGAAGTGGATAGTCCTGAATTAGCGGAAAAATATCCATTGGCGCTGACTACGGGGTCAGGGTTTATGCCTTTTCACCATTCGGAACATTTTCAAATTAAAGAACTACGTTTTTTGCGTCATGAACCATATATGCAGATTAATCCGGCAACAGCAGAAAAACTGTCTATTAAAGAAGGAGATTGGGTTTGGATAGAAACCCAACGTGGGCGTATTAAACAGAAGGCGAATCTTACGCAAGCAATTGATCCGCGTTTAGTTGTTACTCAGCGTGGATGGTGGTTCCCAGAACGGAATATGAATGAGCCTGAATTGGGTGGTTGCCTAGAGTCTAATACAAATGTACTCACTAGCACAGCACCTGAACATTGCGATCCCATGAGTGGGACTTGGGCCAATAAAGGCCTTTTATGTCGGGTTTATAAAGTAAATAGTTCAGAAGAAAAGGGTGGTGAATAATATGAGCCAGTTTGCTATGGTTATAGATGTAGGGCGTTGTATTGCTTGCCATTCATGTACAGTAGCCTGTAGAGAAAATAATAATTTGCCTTTGGATATGATATATAATCCGGTGACAACTGTTGGCCCTAAGGGAGTATTTCCAAATGTGCATATGGTACATTTGCCTTTATTGTGTATGCACTGTGAAAATGCACCTTGTGTGGATTGCTGTCCGACAGGCGCTTCTCAGAAAAGTAAAGATGGAATTATCTGGGTAGATGAAAAGAAATGTGTTGGTTGTAAAGCTTGTATAATGGCATGTCCGTATGGAGCCCGTGTTTTTAATGAAGATAAGGGTTCTGTTCAGAAATGTAATTTTTGTATGGATCTTACGACTCTAGGTGAAGACCCATATTGTGTTAAAACTTGTCATCAAAAAGCTCGTATTTTTGGTGATTTGGAAGATGAAACAAGCGAAGTCTACAAAATTGTAAAAAGCGAACGAGCAAAACCTTTGATGCCAGAATTGGGAACAAAACCCAAAGTTTTTTACAAAGGATTGGAGGACTAAAGCAATGAAACGAAAAGGTGAAACATGGGGTTGGATGTTGGCTGTTGACTTTTTCTTCGCGGGGATAGGCGGAGGAATGTTGTTGATTGCTGGACTAGTAGAAATGTTTTTTGGAGGAGGAAATATTTCTCTTCTTGGTATGGTGATGGGACCGATATTTATTGGTCTTGGAGCAGCGTTTTTAAGTATAGAACTTGGAAAACCTTTTCAAGCCTGGAGGGTGTTTATGAACCCCAAAGCAATTTTAACTGTTGGTGCTTGGAGTATGGTACTGGCAATTGGTTTTGGCTTTATCTATGCATCTTTTGGATTTGATATATTCCCTTGGAGTGGTTTGGTAGCAATTCGAAAGGTCGTGGCAGTGGTAGCGGCAATCTTTGGTTTGATTGTAGCCACATATCCAGGAATTTTGTTGGGAAGGCATAAATCACGTCCTTTCTGGAGTGGTACAGGGATGATGGGACTATTCTTGCTTTCTTCAATTGTTACAGGTTCAGCTGCCCAAATTTTAAGTGGAATAATTGTGAAAGCTAATTCAGTAGAAATTTTGAATTTTATGCCATTGTTTGCAGTAATATTACTTGGGTTCCAGTTTATCTTTTGGATTGGATATGTCTGGATTAAGAACAGTGGAGCAACAGAAATGGAAGCCGCTGCAGCTCAGAGGTGGATTAATGGTGATTATTCTAATCCGTTCAAATATGGTTTTCTTATTTTAGGAACTATTTTACCCCTTATCCTGCTTTTGTTACCTGGAGGTTTTATGCAAGGACTTGGAGCACTATTGGTATTACTCGGTGGCGTTACCATGCGTATGATGGTTGTGTACTGCGGAGAAGATAGAACATGGTTGCCGGGTGAACAAGAATATCGTTCAAAACTTCCCATTGGTAATGAAGAATTTATTAAAGCATGGACTTCCAGACAAAAGTTTTAATAATCAGTTACGGTATATATTGAAAATAAAGTCTTATAAATAAAGTCTTATATTAGAAATAAACAATAACTAATTTAATAAATCTAGGATTTGTGAATGGCCCACTCGTCGTGTCCCGAACCTGTTCATTTGCTGATGTAGATACTGTGCCAAACCTCAGGGTAATACCTGAAGTTTGGTACAGCTTAATGCTACAGTAATTGTGTTCCAGATGCTTTTTGGTTCTAATATAGTTATCTAAGCTATTCGCAAATATTACAAAAGTTCAAATGAATAAATATGTTTGTGCTACATGAAAAAATATAGACCTAAGTTGGAGTTAAAAAACTCCCATTTGGTGTCTAGTTGAAAATCTTGAAATGCTCAATTATACTTTTTTGATTGTTTGCTAGAGGTAATAATTAAAAAAATTCTAGTACAAATACGTTAATCTAATTTGGTTAAACCAATAAATAATTTTTGATTATAAAAAGATGCTGAGAATATTTATTTTTGACAATTAAGCGATTAATCGCAAATAATATATTAGCCATTATCCCCAATACTATATATCAGGTATCATTGAAGATGAATAGGATTGCCTAGATAGAACAAAAAAAATACAAAGACCTATGAAAAAAATATGTATTAGAAGGAGATTTGATTATGCAATCATCGAAAAATAATGCTGTCTTGGATTATACTGAAAGTGTCTGCCCAGTCTGTCTAAAAGTATTAGAAGCTAAGATAGTAGTTAAGGATAAAGCTGTTTATATGGAGAAAGAATGTCCGGAACATGGTTTCTTCTCAACATATGTTTGGCCTGATGTAGACCATTATAACTGGATTAAGAATTTTAAATTTCC
>JBAYAL010000272.1:0-3466 GCA_041669825.1 Eubacteriales bacterium
AAGTTGTTTGTAGGAATTTCATTATCATTAATAGTAATAGGAATAATATTAATTTTTCTGGAAATTTTTATTATACCTGGGTTTGGAGTTAGCGGTATTTTAGGTTTCCTTCTTCTGTTTGGAGGAATATTTTCGGCAGCTGATACTTTAATTGAAGGTGTAATTTATTTTTTAATTACATTTATTGTTATTGGTTTGCTAGTGTATATTGGCGTAAAAACAGGTAAAGTAAGTAAACTTTGGGGGAAAATATCCCTTAGAGAGCAACAGCAGAATAGCGATGGTTATGTAGCTCCAAAACCTGAATATGAGCGTTATCTTGGAAAAAAAGGTGTTGCGATTACTGATCTTAGACCTGCTGGTTCAGTGAAAATTGAAGATGAAAGGGTTGATGTTGTAACCGAGGGTGGTTACATAGAACCTGGAACGCCAATAAGAGTATTGGCAGTTGAGGGTACACGTGTAATTGTAAGAGAAGATTTAGAGGAAAACAAATAAAAAAATGGGGGTGAATGCCCTTTCGGGCATGAATTATGACAACTTTAATTACGACAGCTATCTTTATTATCATTATTTTAGTATGTTTAATGATACTTTTTACTTTTATTCCTGTGGGATTGTGGATTTCAGCCTTGGCAGCTGGAGTAAATGTAGGTATTTTCACATTGATTGGAATGCGTTTAAGAAGAGTAATTCCTTCCAGAATCGTAAATCCCTTAATTAAAGCCCATAAAGCAGGGTTGGGAATTTCACCGTCACAGCTTGAAGCACATTACCTAGCAGGTGGTAATGTTGATAGAGTTGTAAATGCTTTGATCGCAGCAGAGCGTGCTGCTATTCCTTTGAAATTTGAAAGAGCCGCAGCAATTGACCTAGCTGGTCGCGATGTATTACAGGCAGTTCAAATGTCTGTTAATCCTAAAGTTATTGAGACCCCGGTAGTATCAGCTGTTGCGATAAATGGTATTGAACTGAGAGTAAAAGCAAAGGTTACAGTAAGAGCAAATCTTGACCGTCTGGTTGGAGGAGCAGGTGAAGAAACAATTATTGCTAGAGTTGGTGAAGGTATAGTAACTAGTATAGGTTCTTCCGATTCTCATAAAGATGTCTTGCAAAATCCTGACCTTGTTTCTCAGACAGTGCTTGCCAAAGGTCTCGATGCAGGTACTGCTTTTGAAATTTTGTCTATTGATATCGCTGACGTAGATGTAGGTAAAAATATCGGCGCTCAACTTCAAACAGATCAGGCAGAAGCTGATAAGAGAATTGCCCAGGCTAAAGCTGAGGAACGGAGAGCTATGGCTGTAGCAAGAGAACAGGAAATGAAGGCTTCTGTGGTAGAAATGCAGGCAAAAGTTGTTGAGGCTCAGGCAGAAGTTCCTAAAGCGATGGCACAGGCTTTAAGAGAAGGAAACCTTGGGGTAATGGATTATTATAACCTTCAGAATATTGCTGCCGATACAACTATGCGTGATAATATTGCCGGCAATACAAAGGGAGAAGGAAATAACGTAAATACACCCAAGAAGTAGGTGAAGGGTAATGGATTTTTTTACAATTGTTATCATTGGGGTTGTTATATATTTTTTCACTTCAAAGGGAGAGAAAAATGCACCTCCTAAACGTTATCAAACAAACCCTCAAAGGTCTGAAGAGATTGAACCGTTTGAAGGTAAAAATATAAATACTGAAAAAGAGAAAAAACCTGGCGGTATTTTGGAACAACTGGGAAAACAGTTAACAGAATATACCAAGCAGATTGAGGAAAGTAATAAGCCCGAAAGAAAAGCTGCAGTTCCACAGAATGCAAGGAATAATAAAAGGAAGTCAAAAGATCCTGAAAGAGCAGCAAGGAACGTAGATGGTCAGGAAGGTGCCTGGGGAGACGAAGGTCGTAGTTCGGAAACAGAAGGAAATTGGGGTACTGAAGGAGCCTATTATGCCCAAAAGGCGGCTCAAAAAAAGAATAAATCTGTTTCTTATGATTCAGGGGAAGCTAGTGACAAGTCTATATCTCAGGAGACTTTACCTGCTCTGAATTTCACATCTGAGGGAGTGGCTCAGGGACTTATCTGGACAGAAATTTTGGGTGAGCCTAGAGGACGGAAACCTTTTAGAAGTAGAAGGACAATCTAGGGGTATAACGAGATCTACCAGGTTATCCTATAGCAGGGACTAGAGGGCTGTATTTGTGGGATAGAAGAGCTATCAATTTTGTGAAAGATGGTAGCTATAGCAATAAAAATAAGGTGGAACGAAACTTTTGTTTCGTTCCACCTTATTTCAAATAAAAACTTATAAGGGTTTAAATAATTTAACGTTTAGAATGCTGGAATTACAGCACCTTTATAGGTTTCTTCGATAAAGGTTCTGACTTCATCAGAATTAAGTGTTGCAGCAACTTCTTTAAGAATGGGGTCATCCTTGCGATCTGCTCGTACAACAAAAATATTGGCGTATGGTGATTCTTTATCTTCTAAGTAAAGAGCGTCCTCAGTTGGGTTTAAATCGGCTTCAAGAGCAAAATTGGTATTGATTACTGCACCAGCAACTTTGGGGTCGGTCAGAACACGGGGAAGCTGAGCAGCTTCTATCATTTTAATGTCGAATTCTTTGGGGTTGCTAGATATATCCTGAATAGTACCTTCGATTCCAACGCCTTCTTTTAGCTCGATTAATCCTGCAGTTTGGAGAATTGCAAGCGCACGTCCAGCGTTTGATGGGTCGTTTGGAATAGCTATGGTTTCACCTTGTTCGAAGTCATCAGTGGAGGTAAATTTTTTGGAATATATCCCCATCGGTTCTAGATGTACTTTCGCAATTGAGACTAGATCAAGGTCGTGGTCTGCACAGAATGTTTCCAAGTAAGGTTCATGCTGGAAATAGTTGGCGTCTATTTCGCCTTTGTCTGTTGCTAGATTTGGTTGAACATAATCGTTGAAAACAATGATTTCCATGTCAATGCCTTTTTCAGCTAGAATTGGTTTGATAAATTCCAAAATTTCGGCATGGGGCACTGCTGTAGCACCAACTTTTATAGTGGCTTTTTCTACCGATGTCGGTGCAGGAGTGGTAGTTGATGAACAGCCCACTAAAATGAGAGATAGTGCTACCAAGGAAATAAGAAATAAGGTAGCGATACGATTGTTCACTTTGAACATTTAGATTTTCCTCCCTTTTTGTTTCTTTTTATTTACAAAAACGTACCATTGCTTAAAGTATGAAAAAGTGTTTCATTGCAATTTTATATTTGCTGTGATTACTTTTGTTTATTAGGTATGTTTTTGTTATCTGTGTGAAAGTTTATTAGCTAAAGTGGTACCTATCCATTGAATTAGTTGAACGAAAACAACGAGTATAATAACAGTGATTAACATAATATCTGGGCGAAAACGGTTATAACCATACTGGATGGCCAGATCGCCCAAGCCACCGCCACCAACTGCGCCAGCCATAGCTGTATAAG
>JBAYAL010000273.1:0-3461 GCA_041669825.1 Eubacteriales bacterium
ATGTTGTAGCCCTTAAAAAAGGTGGCTTAACTTTTCTCATAAAATATGGCTTAAAAGGAACCATTCCTGCCACTGTTAACAGCAATGTTGGATCATCCTTTGGAATAAGAGATGCACTCGGCTGTATAGTATGTCCTTTTTCTTCAAAATATTTTAAAAACAAGTCCCTCAACTGATTGCCTGTATACATCTTTTTCCTCCTTATATAATAATAAATATTTTTTCGTACTAATTATACTAAAAGTACCAAATTAATGCACTTTCATAAGTATATCTAAAATTAAAGTTACCTGTCAACTAGGCCTATGGATATCTACTCTTAAGATCTGTAGAAGAAACAAGTAATAAATATAGATTTACAAGAATTATTTTTATCACAGCAGCTACAGGAATAGCCACCACCATCCCCATAATCCCAGCGATTTCCCCACCAGCCAGTAGTGCAAATACAATCCATAAGGGATGAAGCCCAACTTTATCACTCATAAGACGGGGAGATATTACATTGCTCTCTAGTTGCTGAACAACCAATATCACAATTGCCACTTTTATACCCATTCCTGGAGATTTACTTAAGGCAAGCAAAACAGAGGGGATTCCACCTAAAAAAGGGCCAAAATACGGAATTAAATTCGTTACACCCGAAATAACACCAATAACGATGGCATATTCCATGCCAAGTATTTTTACCGATCCACCTACAAGAACGGCAACAATTAAAGCAACTATTATATTACCCTGAATATAACGCTGAACAACAAGATCCACTTCCTGCAAAAATCTGTGCCAGTCTCCTCTATGCTTTTGTGGAACAATTTTCACAACGCCTTCTTCTATCTTTTTCCAATCCATTATAAAATATATTGCAAGTATAGGAGATATTATAAGTAATCCCAAGGATGTTAACGCTCCCGGTAGATTTTTCACTGTATTTTTTAACCATTCTAATACATAATTTTGTCCATTGGCCATCTGTTCTTCAAGCATTTTATTTACTTCAGCGGGAAGACCAGCATTTGAAAAAACATTTTTTAAATTAACTATATAATTCTCTATAACCTCAATCTTACCGGGGAAAACCTCTATTAGCTTAGCAATTTCATTATATAATTTAGGCATGAGCAAAAACAATACTACTCCAATTACAACGGTAATAAACAGGAAAACTCCCCCAGTTGCCAAACCTCTTTTTAATCCTTTTTTTTCAAGCCAATCAACAATAGGGCTTAACAAATAAGCTAAAGCTATTCCCACTAAAAATGGCGCTATTATTCCTTTCACCCAAAACAGAAATAATCCACCTACTATAATAAAAACGGTTGTAACTAAAATCCTAATTTGTTTTTGTTTCAATATTATTTACCCCCAAATATTACAAAAAATAAAAAGGTTAGTAATTTCCATTATAAGAAACACCCAACCTCATCATCCAAACAAATCCATCATTTTATTCCATTGCAGCCTGAAGTACTTCACTTTCCACATGGAAATCTTCCCAGGCAATCAATGATCCATCTTCATCCAATTCAAATACTGCTACATTCTCAGTACGACTGTTAAATTCTATACAACAATCCCAACAATAGTATTGATCAACTCCAACCTTACCTATCGAACGTCCTCCACAAACCGGACAGATCATGATTATGACCCCCCTTCAATTACAATTACATCCTTACCTTCTGCAATAATATTTTTTTCTAAAATTGCTCCCCTACCATTAAAAATGTCGGAAAATAAACCATCTGTAATTTCATAACCAACAACTATATTTACCAAGTCATCAGTAAAAATATCCCCCACAGTACCTTTTATATCCCCTTTGTCACTAAAAACAGTATTACCTATTTTTTGGGACCAACAGCATCCAATTATTTCTTCCAAATCAAATATTTCGTTTACAGTAAGAGCATCTTTCCCGACAGCAAATATGCTGTTCCTTTTTATACCTCCAGTATCATGACCTAGGAAGGAATCTTTTTCCAATATTATTCCAATGATATTATTAGACTTATCATTAAAAACAATATCTTTCACCCATCCAAACCTGTCACCTGTTTTAACATTTAGTACTGGCAATCCAACTATTTCTTTCATTTTCCGCATATAAGAAACTACCACCCGCCAAATAAAAAATTACAGCTATATTACTTAGTACTTTTTCCCTATTTACCATTTATTATACAATTAATTTGAATAAATTATAATTCTTAAAAAGTAATATTGAAAATAAAATATGTTTTCTATACAAAAGCCTAAATGCTCTAGAGTATAATAAATATCAAGGTTACAAAAAGTTTAATATTTATTTTGGTGTACAATTAAATATTTAATAAATCTTTTCTAATTCCCCTGACATCTGAAATAATTTTACCCCCTCCTAGTACGAGACTATCTTCATAAAATACAACTGACTGGCCAGGCGTTACTGCTCTCTGTGGGGATTCAAAAATTACTTTAAATATACCTTTTTCTTCTTCCCTAATCACTGCAGGAACAGGCAAAGCTTGATACCTAATTTTAACCATTGCTTTTCTCGGCTTAATAAGCTTGTCAAAAGCAATCCAATTCAGGTCTGTTGCCCATAATTCATTTGTAAATACATCTTTATTTTCCCCAAGAATTACCTCGTTTTTTTGAGGATCAATGGCTACGACAAACATAGGCTTTCCAAAAGTTGTTCCCAAACCTTTTCTCTGCCCTATTGTATAATTAATTATTCCTTTATGTTTTCCAATAATATTGCCATCACAATCTATAAAATTCCCTGTTTCATTTACGTTCTTCACCTTACTGGAAATAAACGAACAATAATCATTATCTGGAATAAAACATATCTCCTGACTTTCCGCCTTTTGAGATACATCGAGCAAATTATTATTCCTAGCTATTTCCCTAACTTCCGTCTTAGAATACTCTCCCAAAGGGAAAACGCTATGAGCTAACTGAATCTGATTAAGCTTATAAAGCATATAACTTTGATCTTTTTTAGGATCAGCACCTTTATACAATAACCAGCGCCCAAGTTCTTCATTGAATATTTTTTTAACAAAATGACCTGTTGCTATATATTCTGCCCCCAACTCCCTAGCTATTTCCCTAAACTTACCGAATTTAATATAAAAATTACATTCAACACAAGGATTAGGTGTTTCTCCTCTTATATAACTCTTACTAAAACAATCTATAACTCTACTCTTAAAATCAACTGAAAGATCAATAACATGATGCTCAATCCCGATTTTTTCACAGATTTCTCTAGCAGCATCAGCCACGACTTTTTCTCCATGAGTTATTATAGTAGCACCAATCACATTGTATTTTTTTTCCTTTAACAAAATAGCGGCTGTGGAACTATCCACGCCGCCACTCATACCTACCACAATTTTACTATTATTCATTATCTCAAACCTTTACAGTTTTATTATAATAATCTTTAATAGCTGCATGAACAGCGTCAG
>JBAYAL010000274.1:0-3455 GCA_041669825.1 Eubacteriales bacterium
GTACATTAATAAGTAAAAAAGCTTTAAATGAGAATGTTAATTTTAGTGAAATTTACAACATTTCTTTTTGGGGTGAAGACCGCCATTTTTCCATTAGAGCAACTGCTATAGGGTTTAAACTATTTGTTGACACAACCTACCCTGCCTATCATATCTACAGACAAAGCAATCTTCAGGGGATTGAAAAATATAAAAACAACTGTATAACTCAAATTACAGATAAATCTCCAAGTAATTACCCAAAAAATAATGATCCATATATTACCCTAATAGAATATTTTATTAAAGATTTCTATTACTGTGATTATAGGATAGCAACAGGATATGAATGTTTAAAACATCTATCACCAAAATACGTTAATAAATTCTTAGAAAAACATAATAGTATAATTAATTTTTTTAATATTAACAAGACCATGTGTAAAGCTACTCCTTTAAATACAGAAATTATTAAATCAGATCAGGATGCAATTGAAGCTAATGTTAACTTTGAGATATTGAATAACGAAAAAGATGCTAATAAAGCAAAAGTATATTTTTGTCACCTAATTTTACGTAAATTAGAACAAACAAAATGGTTAGTAGACTTTATTTCCCTTAAAAATTCACAAAATGAAGATATTTTAGGCTTTACTCTCCCTGATTTACTGGAAGGTAAAGTAAGAACATCAAAAAGTAATAATAATCAGCTTACCCTTATGATGCTTGTTCGTAATGAAGCTGATAAATATTTAGAACGAGTTTTATCTCATGCCGCTCAATATATTGATAATGCTATAATTTTGGATGACGCTAGTGATGACGAAACAGTTGAAATATGCGAAAAAGTACTAGCAAATATTCCTCATTCAATTATTTCCAACAAAAATCCAGGCTTTAGTAATGAAATATCTCTAAGAAAACAATTATGGGAAACAACTATTAGTAACAATCCCGACTGGATTCTTTGTTTAGATGCAGACGAAATATTTGAAGACGACATTATAGAATTTATACGCAAATTAACTAATCAACCTTCCTTTGATTATTACGGGTTCAGACTTTATGATATGTGGGATGAGTCCCACTATAGAGAAGATAATCTATGGCAAGCTCATAAATATTTTAAAATATTTTTAACAAGATACCAAAAAAATTATGCTTATACTTGGCAAAACACGCCACAACATTGCGGAAGATTTCCAAACAATGTTCATCTCCTTAATGGATGCCAGTGTAGCTTACGTCTAAAACACCTAGGATGGTCTACTGAAAAACTAAGGCTAGAAAAATACAAAAGATATCTGGCGTTAGATCCTAAAGGAGATTTTGGAAATATTTATCAATATAGATCAATATTATCCCCCAACCCAAAACTTATAAAATGGAATTAGAAACGAACAACCCTCCCAGAAAGAGAACATGATTTCGCTCTAAATCTAAAAGGGTTGCTTTATCAATATGGAGGATATGGTTTCCACGAATTAGCAAGAATTCATAACAATAGCAGCTACTTTGAAAATCTATTTGTTAATATAATAGACCAATTATAATATTTAAGAAGCTATTATAAATCATTTCCCAGCCTTATTTCCTAATTTTATTTTTTAATTCGCCTATTCCCTCAATTGCAATTACTATCTCATCACCTATTTTCATTGGTCCAACCCCTTTAGGAGTTCCAGTTAACACTACATCCCCCGGTTCTAGAGTCATAACCTGCGAAATAAAACTAATCAATTCTGGAACGGGTACCAGTAAAAATTTGGTACTAGAATTCTGTAGTAGTTCCCCGTTCAATTCAGATTGAATTTTTAAATTACTTACATCTATATCTGTTACAATCCAGGGACCTAGTGGACAAAAAGTATCAAATGATTTTGCTCTAGTCCATTGCCCATCTTTTTTTTGCAAATCTCTAGCTGTTACATCATTTCCGCAAGTATAACCAAAGATTCCTTCCATAGCTTCCTCTGGGGATGCATTTTTTAAGGCCCGACCAATTACCACCGCTAGTTCCCCTTCATAATCCACTCTTTCACTCATTGATGGCCAGATTATATCATCTTCAGGTCCAATGACAGAAGTCGATGGTTTCATAAATAGTTTTGGTACGTCAGGCTTAAAATCATCCATCTCTATGATATGTTCAGCATAATTCAATCCTACACACACTACTTTGCCAGGCTTTACAGGAGAAAGCAACCTAACTCCCTCAAGTCTAACTTCTCGCCCAGTCAACTCGGGACTAGCATTGAGAAATGATCCATTCAGTTCCTTAATCGAATCACCTTCCACCACGCCATACTTAACTTTGTTATTCTCTTTAAACCTTACATACTTCATACTTTCACCTCATGTTTTGATCTAGTTGTTAACCTTAATACTTAAACTAATAAATATTGATTGTACCCTTTATCATTTTTCTTTTCAGCTTGCTATTAAATAAAATCAACCGTTTTTCGACTTTTTGCTTCAGAAGCATAGTATAGTATAATTAGGATTCCAAACTTAATATTACTTATTTTATAACACAAAGGACAGAATAAAAAAATGAATAAACTACCGGATACCAATATTCAAAAAATACTCCAAATACTTGCTTTAACCTATCCAGATGCTCATTGCGAACTAAATTATTCCAATCCCTTTGAATTACTCGTTGCTACCATACTGAGTGCCCAAACTACCGATAAAAAAGTCAACGAAACCACGCCATATCTATTTCCTGAATATCATTGTGCTTTTCTTTTTTCTCAAATACCATTACTAGAACTAGAGAACAAAATACGAAAACTCGGATTATATAAAGTAAAAGCTAAAAACCTAATAGAAACTTCCAAAATTATTGCAAATCAATATAATGGGAAAGTCCCTTGCACCATGGAAGAATTGATAAAACTGCCAGGAGTTGGTCGTAAAACAGCAAGTGTCGTTCTCATAAACGCCTTTAATATTCCTGCCTTCCCCGTAGACACTCATGTTACTAGAGTATCCAACCGCCTAGGACTCGTTTGCGACAAAAAACCTGATAAAATAGAAAAACAACTCACTTTAATTATCCCCAAAGAATTATGGAGTATTACCCACCATCAACTTATCTGGCACGGAAGAAGACTGTGCAAAGCAAAAAAACCAGAGTGCTCAAACTGTCCTCTGGCAGAATACTGTCCTACATGGGCACACGATTACGGTTACGTTTAACTTTTTTCCATAACGTATACCCTTTTACCACATAATTACCAACATTTGAAGCTGTCGCAACAGCTGGTATAGCAGAATTTTCAATTTTTCCAATTCCTCGCCTTAATTCGAATTCTACCTCTTGGCTTATTAGCTTAAAATTGGAAGTGATTTCTTGTACGTCATCAAGAATTCCAGGAATATCCTCGTTTATTTTATCAAGAGCAATATTTGCTTTTTCTAAAGTATTATCAGCATTTTTTAATACCATACGAGTATCATCAAGCGTATTA
>JBAYAL010000275.1:0-3442 GCA_041669825.1 Eubacteriales bacterium
CATCTTTCACTATTACTTTATATAAGGGATGACTCGTAATCTTCAAGCTATCACCTCCATTATTCTAACAATTTATACTCTTAAAATCATTTAGTTTTTTCGATAATTACTTCCCATTCACCATCATCAATTTCTTCAATATCAACATTATGTCCAACTTTTCTTGCCCATTCAGGAAGATTTTTCATTGCACAACTGTGATCTATCTCTACGACCAGAACATCACCAATATTCATTGTCTCAATTTTCTTTTGAGCTTTTACCAAAGGAATAGGACATGCTTCACCAAAACAATCTAATTTATATTCAGCCATTTTTTATTTCTCCTTTTATTTTTATTTTTTTTTTAGATATAATTATTTAAAGTGTAAAGGAAAAGTATTACAAGGAACCTAATTTTCTTTTTTCATACCAATCAGCAAAAAAGAAAATTAATGCAAGCAAAATCAACTGTCCAAAAAAGGCAATCCCCCATCCAAATACTGTTGGAAAGTGGAAACCACTTGTTACTCCATCACTAATACTAAAAGGCGTAATTACATTTACAGACCACCAACCAAAATCTTTAGCTCCCCAAGCCGCACCAATAACAAAGAAGATAATTGCAATCCACTGTTGCATAAAACCTTCGCCTACACGCATCAATGTTCCTGAAGCACATCCGCCGGCTATAACCATCCCTATTCCAAACATAACAGCACCTATGATTGTATGGAGACCAGCTGGAGCAATATTTCCCGGGACTGTTGTCGCTCCTGCTAACATAGCTTTAAACTGAATTGCACCAAAACCTACTGTAGCTACCATAAATGCAATAAGCACTGCTCTAGTTAAAGACGTACTGCCTGTTAAAATTGGATCTCTTAATGATGCAGTAAAACAAAATCTTGATTTTTGTAAAACTACTCCAAAGGCTATTCCGAACATCCAATAAATTGCAAGCATAGGATTTTGACCCGCAAACAAAATTCCAGCAATAATAATAAACACTAAAAGTCCCAAAGCTTTAGGCAATTGATTCTTCTTTTTCCTCTTTGTTCTTTTTCTGTCCTGCATAACATACCTCCTTCCTTCCTTTATTTATTCATTTAGTTATTTATTTCTTAACAGCCATAAACAAAAATAGTTAAAGCCATTTAAGACGTAATAATAAATTTATTGAGCTTGTGAAATACTTATCAATCCATGATTATATTCTAGCACAGTATACCTATTACATATTATTTAATAAGATTATACTGTATCAATATTTCTTATTTAGTAATGAAGTTTATATTAGAGTTAACCAGTAAACTGCAGAAGCAACCTTTAAATAATCATGTTAGAAATTAAGCTTTTAAATCATTTATTTCTTGGCTCGAATTCTAAAATATCAATAGTACTAAACTTCACATGCAAAATTTTAGCATATTTTCAGACATTTTAATCATATAATAAGTTTATGCTGTATTAATATTTTTTATGGTAACAATACTATAAATTAAAATAGTTCATTCCACTGACTCTTTTTCAAAGGTTTCTAGCCCTACAATAAGTATCTTGTTTTAAAACATGCTTAAGATACTTAATCACCTGATATTGAATTTATTTATATTTAAATATAGAATATTATTAAATTACTTATTCAATATTTATCATAATTCAGTTATTTTAAGGAGATAAGATTTTGAAAGGAATTATTCTTGCAGCAGGATTAGGAACAAGATTATACCCCCTTACTGTTTCAATATCCAAACATCTTCTCCCAGTTTATGACAAGCCCATGATATATTATCCTCTCTCTACCCTTATGTTAGCGGGAATTAATGATATTCTAATCATTACAACCTACCATGATATGCCCCTTTATAAGCAATTATTAGGAAATGGCAACAAACTTGGAATCCGGATTTCTTATACTATTCAGAACGAGCCAAACGGTTTATCTGAAGCTTTCCTTCTTGGGAAAGACTTCATTGCCAAGGACAGAGTTGCTCTTATTCTTGGTGATAATATATTTTTTGGAAATAATTTAACTTCTATTCTAAAAAATGCTGTATCCCAAATTAATTATTCCGTTGTTTTAGCATATTACATTAAAGATCCTTCTCCCTATGGCGTTCTAGAGTTTGACTCTAACGGTGAAGTTCTTTCCATTGAAGAAAAACCTCTGCGCCCAAAATCTAACTATGTGGTTCCAGGCCTATATTTTTATAATAATGATGTTGTAGAATTAGCAAGACATATTAAACCTTCCAATCGAGGAGAATTAGAAATAACAAGCATCAACCAAGAATACCTTAAAAATGGCAAACTAAAGGTTGAATTACTTGGCAGAGGAATGACTTGGTTTGATGCAGGTGATTGTGAGAATTTGTTTGAAGCCAGTAGCTTTGTCGAAACCATTCAAAAGAGGCAAGGATGCTACATAGCCTGCATAGAAGAAGTTGCCTACCGCATGGGATACATCAGCAAACAGCAATTATTAAAATTAGCTGAGCAAATTTTGCAGACTCAGTACGGTAAATATCTTTATAATATAGCACTATATTAAATTTAATATTTCTATTCGCACCTTAAATATAACTAGAAAACTTACAGGAGAAAAAAAGTGAATTTACTTATAACTGGTGGAGCTGGGTTCATTGGAAGCAATTTTATCAGATATATTTTACAAACATATCCTAATTATCTTGTTATCAACTATGATAGCCTTACTTATGCTGGAAGCTTAAGTAATATTTCTGATTTTCAAAAATATCCTAATTATTTTTTTATCAAAGGAGATATCAGAAACAAAGAACTTGTCGCAAAGACAGTTTTAGCTCATAAAATCAATTGTATCATTAACTTCGCTGCTGAGACACATGTAGACAGAAGCATAAGTAACCCAACTCTATTCGTAGAAACAAACGTATGTGGCACATGTAATCTACTCGAAGCTGCCCTCAAGTATCACATTTCAAAATATATTCAAATTTCAAGTGATGAAGTATATGGATCAAGTAATATGCAAAGTTTTACTGAAAACTCTCCCTTACTCCCTAACAGCCCTTATTCAGCGAGTAAAGCCGGAGCTGACGTGCTAGTCAGATCATATAATAAAACCTATGATTTACCAGTAAATATTGTCAGAAGTTCTAATAATTATGGACAATATCAACACACTGAAAAGTTTATCCCTAAGATGATAACAAATGCCCTTAAAAATAAACCTTTACCACTATATGGTGATGGTTTACACATAAGAGACTGGCTACATGTAAGAGATAATTGTTCAGCTATTGATTTGGTCCTCCATAAAGGTTTAACTGGGGAAATCTATAATATTGGTGGCTGCTCAGAACGCACTAACCTAGAAGTAGCTAAATATATCCTAAAATATCTGAGAAAATCTAATGATTTAATTAATTATACCAAGGACAGACTAGGACATGACAGACGGTATTCTGTAAATTGTAAC
>JBAYAL010000276.1:0-3435 GCA_041669825.1 Eubacteriales bacterium
TGTAATATCTTCCATTGGTGCTAAAAAAATTGCTCTGTCGTTAAATTCTATTTCTCCAATTTTAAACATATAATTTTTTGCAAAAATAAAGTTTTATATTCAATTAATTAAATTTTATTCAGAAAAAATCTTTGGAAAATATAAAAAAATCAATTAATTTTACGAAATTTTTTCAAAGCATGAATATTGAAGTAGTAAAATCAAAAATTCATAAAGTTACTGTGACTGAAGCAAATCTTCAATATGTGGGGAGTATAACTATCGATGAAACTTTGATGCGTGCAGCTAATATCATTCAAAATGAAAAAGTTCAAATAGTAAATAATTGTAATGGAGCGCGTTTTGAAACATATGTTATTGCTGGAGAGAGAAATTCAGGAATAATATGCTTGAATGGTGCAGCAGCGCGGCTTGTTCAACTAAAAGATGAGATAATAATTATTTCCTATGGAATATATAACGAGGAAGAAGTTAAAAAATTATCGCCCCTTATAGTATTTGTGGATAGCAAAAATAAACCTGCAGAAATTATTAATGAAGAAATACACGGAATACATGCTTGACACATTTTGTGTCAGAGCATAGAATTTTAGGATAACTAGTCTTTTTTTGATGGAAGGATAATGGATAATGAATGAAAAGGGTAGCAATCAATGTCAGCTTATAAAAGAAATTAAAAAACTCAAAGAAAAAAGAAATGCAGTAATAATGGCCCATTACTATGAACCTGGAGAAATACAGGATATTGCTGATTTTGTGGGGGATTCGCTGCAACTTGCTCGACAGGCTGCAGAAACAGATGCAGAAGTTATTGTTTTTTGCGGGGTGCATTTTATGGCAGAAAGTGCTGCTATATTATCTCCTAATAAAATAGTTCTTCTTCCTGAAGCTGGTGCAGGTTGTCCTATGGCAGATATGATAGATTCAGCAAAACTTATTAAAGAAAAAGAAAAGATTCAAGGTGTTCAGGTCGTTTGCTATGTTAACTCATCGGCCGAAGTAAAAGCTGAAAGCGATATTTGCTGTACTTCAGCAAATGCAGAAATGATTGTAAAGTCTTTACCGGATGGTGAAATATTATTTGTACCAGATAGTAATCTTGGTGGATATGTGGCTAAAAAAATTGGTAAAAAAATACATTTGTGGAATGGCCATTGTCCTACGCATCATAATCTCAGAAAAGAGGATGTACTAAAGCAACTTGGCGAACATCCAAATGCAAAGGTTTTGGTTCATCCTGAATGTAGAGAAGAAGTGTGGCGTGAAGCAGATTTTGTTGGGTCAACTGCGGGAATTATCGCCTATGCCAAAAATTCAGCGGATAAAGAATTTATTATTGGTACAGAAAAGGGAATTTTACACCAACTTAAGAAGGAATGTCCCGATAAAAAATTTTATATGGCATCAGAAAAAATGATATGCTTAGATATGAAAAAGATAAGTCTTGAAATGGTCAGAGATTGTTTGCAAAATCTAAATCCTAGGGTTGAAGTATCTGATGAAATTAGGAATAAAGCGGTAAGTTCACTACAAAGAATGCTTGTAGAATCAAAATAAATAATTTTAAGAGATGAGCAGGAGATGAAAAAGTGGATACGTATTTGTTACCATTAAATAAACGTGATGTTGAAAGACAACATACTGAAATACAATATACTGAGATACTTATTCTAGGTAGTGGAATAGCTGGTTTATTTGCAGGTATACACCTTTGCAAAAAATATGAAGTAACTGTTTTGACAAAAAAGAATGTTGCTGAGAGCAATACGGAACATGCCCAAGGTGGAATAGCTGTAGCTCTTAGTACTGAAGATTCACCGAAATTCCATTTTGGTGACACGATTAATGCTGGAGCGGGTCTTTGTAATATAGAAGCGGTCAAAATACTTGCCGAGAAAGGTCCTGGATGTGTTAAAGAACTAATAAGTATAGGGGCTAAATTTGATTACGCTAACAACAAACTAGCTTTTACAAGAGAGGCAGCACACTGTAAAAACCGAGTTCTTCATGCTAATGGGGATGCTACAGGTGGAGAAATTGAGAGAGCCCTAGTAGAAGGAGTTAAGGTACGTTCACATATAACTGTGCATGAAAACACTTTTGTTATTGATTTTTTAAAGAATATGAAAAATGAAATAATAGGTGCCTTGGTTTTTAATGGAAAAAAAGGTAAACAGGAGGTATGGTTAGCAAAAGCAGTTATACTTGCAACTGGAGGTTTGGGCCAACTTTACAAGAATACTACAAACCCGAAAGTTGCTACAGGTGATGGAATTGCAGCTGCTTTTAGGGCAGGTGCTGAGTTAATGGATATGGAATTTATTCAGTTTCATCCTACCGGTTTAATGCTTTCAAATGCTCCAAGATTTTTAATTACTGAAGCAGCAAGGGGAGAAGGGGCTCATCTTATAAATCAGCATGGTGAAAGATTTATGGAGAATATTCCGGGAAAAGAACTTGCAGCTCGTGATGTAGTTGCGAGAGCTATATGGGAGCAGATGAAATTAGGTCCAGTGTATCTCGATTTTACTTGTATTGATATTGATAAAGTAATGAATAGATTTCCCAGAATACATAAAACGTGCCTGGAGTATGGTGTTGATATTACAGTAACTCCTCTTTCTATTGGGCCAGCAGCCCATTATCTTATGGGAGGAGTAAAGGTAAATATCCATGGAGAGACTAATTTGCCCAATTTGTATTCCTGCGGAGAATGTGCTTGTAATGGTGTTCATGGTGCTAACAGGCTTGCCAGCAATTCGTTACTTGAGGGTCTTGTGTTTGGAGAAGCAATTGCCAATAAGCTTGCAGAAAGGTTATCTTCGATGCCTGATTGGAGTGATGTCCAACCATTAGTTGCTAAGGAAAAAACAGAACGACAAAGAGTAGATTATTCTGCAATGAGAGAAAAACTCCAAGATATTATGTGGGATAAAGCTGGTATTATTCGTGATGAGGTCGGTTTAAAGGAAGCCTTGAGGGCAATAAAAGAGCTTTCTGACGAGTATATATCTGAACTGGAAATGGAAAAACTAGAACTAGGAAATATGCTTCTTCTTGGAAGGATAGTAATAGAGAGTGCCTTGGAAAGAAAAGAAAGTCGTGGAGGTCATTATAGAAAGGATTATCCTGTTAGTGATATGAAGTGGTTGAAACATTCGGTACAGAGAAGAGGGGATAAACATGTTAGCTATATTTCAGTATCAGAAATTAATTGATCATGCCCTTCGAGAAGATATAGGTACAGGTGATCTAAGTACGATGATAATACCGAGTGATCTTATGGGGCAAGCGAGGATATATGCAAAAGAGAATGGTGTGGTTTGTGGGATTGAGCTTGTTGAAGCGATTTTCAAAAGAGTGGATTCAAGAATAGAAATAGAAAGTTTTATTAATGATGGGCAAAATATTGAACCAGGAACTATAGTGATGGAA
>JBAYAL010000277.1:0-3403 GCA_041669825.1 Eubacteriales bacterium
ATAATATATTCATAAATATCTTCTGTCTTTTTAAAATCCATATTAGGTACATAGTAGTTTTCTAGTACATCATGTTCCAGTTTTGCTTTTTTTATAAACTCTATTCCCTTTTGAATCAAACTATCCATTAATTCTTTATCAATGGATAGTTCTTCATTATATGTTGCTAAGATACTTCTATTCAGATATTTGTTTAGATTGATTTTTTGATAGCAAATATCTTCAAACTTTTTACTAACAGTTATCCCCACTCCAATTTTTTCAATTATTATTGTTTCAATTTTTTCTGGGATAAGTGGAGTATGGTATATTTCCACATCAGATCCTTTTTCAATAGCTAATTCCGCTATTTTTTCAAGAAGTTCAGACTTACCTGCTCCCAATTCTCCTTCTACAAAATACACCTTTCCTATTTCCCCAAGGATTGACTCTGCCAAATCGACTAGCCCTTCAGGCGTATAGGCACTCCCGAATAGATGCCTTTTATTTCCTAATATTTTTGACTCTCCTAGCTCTGAAAATATATTTTTTTCCAAAAGTTTTTTTTCATTAACTACTCCATAGTTTTCTCTTATTTGTATATGAACTAGTGTAATATTTTCTGCTATTAGCCTTGCAGCAGCAAAAAACCTGTAAGCTTTAGCAAATAATCTACCCACCTCAGTAGTTGAAGCAATTATTTTTTCTTTATTTTCCTCCATCTTTTCCGTATCCCAAAATTCTCCCATATTTATTATTTCGTCTACCCCTCCTGGGTATTTGGGATCAACTATATGGGGGGCTGTACCATCTACCATCACTATTCCTAATTGGGAAATCACAATACCATCCAGGGAATTATTATCTGAAGAACAATAATGAAATTCTGTATTATAACCCAATTCTACCATCTTGTTTCCTATTTTTTTCATCAAGGTTGATT
The DNA here is from genome assembly GCA_041669825.1 of Eubacteriales bacterium. Taxonomy (GTDB): domain Bacteria; phylum Bacillota; class Desulfitobacteriia; order Desulfitobacteriales; family Syntrophobotulaceae; genus JBAYAL01. The sequence continues at coordinate 923 of JBAYAL010000277.1, forward strand.
TGCCTACTCCTGGTCCTCCTTTTATTACAAAAATCCTGTTAGTTCCTTTTTCTAGCATATAATCATAATATGAATAAAACCCTCGTGAAGTATTACCCCCTGGAAATACTTTTTTTATTTTTCCACTCATTTTTCAACACTCCTATAAATATATTTACCCTCTAATCTAATATGTTCATAGTTACTCTATTTTTATTTAGAGTTAATTGTGCCTGTATAAATAAATTTTCAAAGGAACTAGCAAATCAAAAGTCCCCGGTTGCCCGGAGACTTTTGATTACATTTTCTGTCTTATTTTAAATTTAGTAAAAATCTTCCCAACATTAAACCATTACTTTAGAGATTAAGCATCCTTGTTGACTCTTTTGCAAACCAACGAATATTATAGGTTATTATGGAAATTTCAATAAGTGCGTGCATATAAAAATTTGTTGAAGGTGTGCTTTCCTGCCATTCATTAATTATTTTATCCAATTTACACCAAACCAAAGGTTCGGGATAAATAACTACTTCTTCACCTCTGATTTTTTTCTGTAATTCAGAGTTATAATTCATAGCATTAAACAACACATTAACCTGCATTTCAAAAATATGGTTAAACTCACAACTAACTGCTTGAGCATTAGCCTTTTCCCTGCGAACTTTTCGCTCTTCTGCCAAAAATATCAAATCCAGTGATCTCTGCCACAACCCTTTATTATAATTCAAATAATCCCTATAGAGCTGCTCTTCTTTTGATAAACTATTATTACTAGATTGCCTGCTACCTACTGATACATTCCATTCGTTTTGATAAAGATCTAGAAGTTTTTCAGCCTGATGATACAAATTATCAAATTCAGTCTTGCTTTTTTCTACATCATTCTCTAGCGAAGCATTAAAATATATATATCTACTCACAGAGTCCCTAAAGTGCTGAACTGCAAAATTGTTTAATTCTACAAGTTTATCTATAAAAACATTCTGATAATGCGGTGGTGCTATTATTAAATTAATAGCATTTGCTGTCCCAAGGCCAACTAGTATGGCTAAAGACCTAGCAATAGCATGAGTTAAGAATTGTTCTTGTGGCGAACTAAGTATAAATAAAGACGTAATTACTGCTAAGACTATCTGATTTTTCACTTTAAAAATTTTTGTGCATACTATTATCATTATTATTGTTGCTAAAGCCATACTTATAGGCTGAATATAAATAGTAAGGCCTAATGCTACTGCCACAAGCACCGCCGTAACATTCACAAGAATTTGTTCAATAGCATTACTTAAACTTTTCCCAACAGATTTTTGCATACAAACTACCGCAGATGCTGCTGCAAATAAAGGCGGTTCAATATTTAACGCAACACATATATATACACTAAGTGCAACAGCAATACCTGTCTTTAATGTTCTAGGTCCAATATTCAACTTTTCAACTCCTTATGATATTTTTATTATAATACCACACCTCAGCAATATTAATAAGCTCCAAAATAAATATTTCTTATTATCATAGCATATTTATAATATTCATTTAATATACTGTTAGGATTAGTATATCTTAACACTATATTAAATGAATATACTGTTAAGGAATATACTGTTTTTTCACCTAATTAATTTACTTTATTATTAGATATACTGTATTTTAATTGTAGATTATTTTCATTTAGATATTACTAGACTTTTTTCATGCCATTCTGCATGCAAATTGCAATAGATAATTGCTTGCTAATATATTGCTATATTTGCTACTTTTGGTTTATAATCATGTTATGATTTTACTATATAAAATCGAAAAGCACTATTGCCTAGCAAAAATCTTGATACAGGCTTTTGCGTTAAGCGAAGTTTTGCGCCCAAATGTGCCATGGTGCTTTGCCAACTATAACAAGATTTTTGCAACATAATTGTGTTATAAATATATAAAATATTGCGAGGTATTATTATGGACTTACGTAAAGTTTTTGATTGCATGATTTCTGTCTCGGAACTAGGTAGAGGTCAGGCTTCTAGGGTAATTCAAAGTGTAAGTGAAACAGGGAATCCTTACATAGTGGTAAAAAACAATAAACCACAAGCTGTAATTATATCCCTAACCGAATATGTTGAACTTACTCAGTTACAAGATAAACTTAATAAGATAAACCAAGAAAACTACTCTGTTTCAGGATATTCAACACTATCACCCAACGAATCTACCCCATTAAGAAGAAACGCTTTGACAGAAGCAGAAATTAATATTTTTTTAAACAATGAAGAAAATGATTAATTAAACAATACTTAATAATAAAATGCAAAATGAGGACTTTACTTAGTTTACTGAAAATTTAGACTTTTCACTTTGTTATAGACATTTTTATGATTTATTTATAATATATATATGTAGTGTAACAATGGCTTACGATTAATCATAAATTAGCCATAGGTAGTATTGTAGTATAGTAGGTTATCAGTTCAAATCACTTTTAAAATTTATTAGTATGGAAGGATGGTAGA
>JBAYAL010000278.1:0-3399 GCA_041669825.1 Eubacteriales bacterium
AAATGCATCATTGATGATTTTTTTTCTTTGATTTTTTGCTTCGTCTATGGTATTAAATGCTCCCACCCAAATATCACTATCTGAGTTATACATTCTTATAAACCATCCGGTTTTAATTTCTACTTGCATGATTTTTATTTTAAATTATTGTTTTATTGGTTATTTCTTTGAGCGGCAAATATTCTGGCATTATCTCTATATTGTTTAATATAAACTCTCGCCACTCCCAAATGGAATCTAACAGCCTAGGACACCCCTTGAGGGTCTTTAAAAACTTTCTTAATTTCCATTTTGAAAAATTACCCTCAAACTCTGATATAACATCACCAGCCGGGTATTTTAAAAGAACGTTGTATCTAATGCTATTGCTGTTCACTATTAAGGTATGTTCTATTTGTTTTTTATTTTCCTTTGCTCTTATAAATAATAATCTTTGCTCGTGTAGTTTCATGATGTTTTATGTTTATCTAATTTCAAATATTACGCTTTCTGGTAAGTACCACGCTTTTTCAGAGTGTGGCTCGTTGTGGTAAGTCCAGCCGTATTTTTTTACTCTATTCCAGGCAATGTTATGCGATACCATTTTTGCAGATAGATTTACGGCATCTTCGTGCGACTTTATATTATTATTTCTAATATTAAAAATAATATCATCCCATATTTGACTCAATTCTTTTTTGATTGTTGCCTCCGAAAACCTTTGACCTTCAAGGTAACGAACAGCTTTATAACAGTCAGCGTAATTTGCTCGAGGGTCACACCCCACAAAATCCCAGTTAGCTTTATCTAATTTTTCTTTGACTTTTTTTACAAAGTCTCTTGTATTTTCTTTTAATGTTTTCATGACTAAAATAAATTTAAGTTTGTTGGGTTAGGACTGGAGGGTCTTAATATTATTGTATATCCAATTTAATATCATAAAAAAACTCCACATCTTTTAACCTTTCATTCATCAAGTTATTAAATTGCCACTCTGTTTCACCCATTATCTTCTCATTATGGCTATATACAGACAATAAAGGGATAGAAGTTATGTAAGCATTATTAGTATTTTTACAACTTCTCCACACGCTCCCCGTTTCAGGGTCAAGCAAAATATCTATTTTCCAGCCGCTCCAGCTAAAGCCTTTCATTTCTGCAACGGCTTTCCTAATTGCTTTTTTTAATTTCTTTTCGTTTACTTTAATTGTTTTCATGGTATTTTAGTTTTTGGTACTTCGAGGGTCTCAATCATTATCAGGCCTTAACTCTTCTAATTCTTTTATAATAGCTTTTATATCTTCGCCCGTAAGTCTTTCATCCCATTTCTCCCGCAGGGTTTCACTCTCTTGTAATATTTCCTCGCCTATTATATAGACGAGCATATTAATAACTTTTTCAGGCTCTGATAAGTCGGTATATATTTCGCCGAAATTTTCTTTTTCGTACACTACAATTCGGTCAATAGCTGCGAAAATACCGTAATGTTCTTTTAACCAATCTTCGGCTCTCTTACTGCCAATTATGAAATAGTCTGTATTAAAGACTTCATTATGCAAGTCGCACCCGTAAACATCATCGCAATATTCTAGTTTTTCTATTGCGAAATCAATAATTTCATTCAATCCGTTTTTGCTTATAATTTCCATTGTTGTAAATTTTAAAAATTAAACATTTTGTTTTGGCCTGCCAGTTCCAGGCTGAAACCAGCAAGCCGCTTTATTATATTTTGTTAAATAACATTAGAGGGTCTCAATCATTATCTAGGCATATAAGACATAAGCATATAAGGCATAATAACAGCTATAAAATTATCATTAGAATAGATACTGTTATCCGACTTTACTCTTATTGGCCGATCAGACGCCCATCCATCGTTATCTTTTCGCGCAAATGACAAAAACACTGGATATTCTTTAGAATCTGGGTATATGGCTTGTACTAATCTATGAAGCAGGTCGGGGCGTAGTCCAACGCCTTGAACACTTACATAATAATCACTATCAGCTGGAATAACTTTTTTCCAGTCTGGGAATTTCAACCCTTCGGACTCGTTTTCTGTCTCCATTCTTACAATATCAATAACTTCTCCCTTTTTTATCACTTCAATTCTCATTTTGTCCCTATCGAGCCGATATACTACTCCGTTTTTGCACATTTTTTTCCACTCATCTCTCTGTATAAGAAACCTGTCATCATCATTGAGATAATCTAAAAAGTAAGAATCAAATATGGCATCTGTTTTGTGTTCTACCAAAATGCGCGCATCTGTGGCTACTGCGCACTCTTTGGTTAATAATACATAAGATTGCCAGGGAGTGTAAACCGTTTCATCTTTTTTTTGCTTGCAAGCTAAATGTAATTTTTGCATAGTTGTAAAGTTTTAATATTAATAATTAGTTTGGTATATATTTTTTGAGGGTCTTAAAAATACACATAAAAAACCCCTTCTTTACTATTAATTTCTAAAGGTACATCGTTTTGTATGTTTTCATAGCTTTAGTTTTTAAATGTTTATTATATTTTGTTAAACAAATTTAGAGGGTCTTTATCATAGCCTTATATCTTACAAATAATCCTTAAAGGTTTGAATACGTCTCCGTCAAAAGCACTATCTACATACTTTCCTTCGTAGATATATGCATCACCTACAAAGGAAAATTGATAATTGTTTTTGTTTAACCTCGCCTCCTTAATCGCATCATCAATATTTGTTGATTCCAACATGTAACCACAAAGACCATTCAGCTCCTCCCCAATGATACCAGCTTCAGTCTCTACCCATTCTTTATCTGGGTAGTAAAACTCTGCCTCTTCAATAGAGGCAAAATCTGAAGCGTGAATACTGGTTCCACGCTCTAAATCTCCCGTAGGATCATTCGTAAATCTTAAAAAGTAAGGCATTATTTGTTTGTTTTTGGAGAGTCTTAATAATTATCTACAATATCCCTATATAAACATCGCCGTCAAATATTTCTTTTTCTAATGTTCCTAAATGTATTGTATCACGCTCAAGAGTGTTTTTATAGTATTCAGGAATAAAGCTATTTATCTCTACTCCCCTAGCTGAAAGCGCGGCCAATACATCATCTTTTACATCATCATACCAAAACTCATTCAGTCTATCTTCTCCTGCCATAATGGTATAAACGCCTTTTGTGTGTGGTGCTCTAAAGTTTTTACTCCCCATGGTGCTTCTTTTTATTATTGTTTATGTATTGGGTGGTCTAATAACCCCAATGATATCAATTTTAAAAACAAATTTAATCTAAAGTTATTACAAAAGCAACCCGATTGTAATGTTTTGGATAAAATTTGCAATACTTTAAAATAGAGTCAGTTAGTTAGGGTGCCGCCAGCGGCGAGTATTAAGAATTTGAGTTGTAAACTCACCACTTAAGCGGTAATTCACTATCAACG
>JBAYAL010000279.1:0-3394 GCA_041669825.1 Eubacteriales bacterium
TCCTGTTTCAATTATAACAGCAATTTTTGCAACAGTATTGACGTTGATTCTAGTAAGCGGTTTGAATAAAAAAACAATAACTTCAATAGTGGGAACAATTGGTGGTGTAGTTTTTGCTGGAATTATAGCAATATTATTTAGTAAAGTTGCCAAATTAACAGGTTTAAGTAGTGAAGAGGCTCAAATGTTAATGTTTGCTCCTTTGAAAGTAGAATTCAATTTTCAAGGTCTTTTATTTGCTGGAATAATTCTTGGAGCTTTAGGAGCAGTAATGGATGTGAGTATGTCGATTGCTTCTTCTATTAACGAGTTGAGAACAGTTAATCCTGGGTTAAAGGCGAAAGAGTTGTTTTCTGGGGGAATGAATGTTGGTAAAGATATTATGGGAACAATGACTAACACATTAATTCTGGCATATGCCGGGGCGTCTATTCAACTAATGTTACTTTTTATGGCCTATAATGTTCCTATTGATAAAATAATTAATAGTGATATGATTGCGACTGAAGTAGTGAGAGCGTTGACAGGAACTCTAGGATTATTAGTGGCAATTCCTTTAACTGCTTTTATTGGTAGTATACTTATGGAAAAAAAATCTAAATTATAATAAAAATAATATATTATTATTCTTGGACTAGCTTTTTAAGTTTATTTATATTTGTTTATATAATTAGAAAAGCCCATTGATTGCACTAAGGCAATCAATGGGCTTGTTTGTTAAACTAAATGTTTAGTTATCCCGCCTGGTCGTAAGATCATAAGTTTTCTGACCCTGCGTTTGCAAGGTGGGCACCTGAGCTTGGATTTCCAGCTTCCTTCCTAAAAGGCTTGCTGTACTCAGTAAGTTACATTGGTTCCCGTTTGATATTTAGGATCAAAACTTAATAAATCTTTCGAACTAGGTAGGTGAGTTTATTATAGCACTTATTGATAGTTATGCAATAGGTAAGTTTTGTAATTATAACAGCGATTTTAGAATACTGACGTAGCAGATTTATATAGCAGATTTATATAGCAATAATTCCAATATTTAGTATAATGGCAAATATTAGAGGTCTTTAATCAATTTTATTGGTGCTTGAGTTTATGTAGGTAGTTTTTTATAGGCAGTAAGTATTAAAAAGTGGGTTTAGTATTGGCAGTTTGTTTAAAGATGTGTTATAAGTAATATAGAACAGAAAATTTTGTTCTTTTTTACATTTGTATTTGGTAGTATTAATTGGAGGTTACTATGAATAAAGTTAATACAATATGCTTTGTTGCTGCTCGTTCAGGTACAGGAAAGACTACTTTTTTGGAAAAGCTGATCAAGGAAATAGCAGGTAGAGGCTATAGGGTTGGGGTAATTAAAGGGGATTCTCATGGGTTTGAAATGGATGTTCCTGGAAAGGATACTTGGAAGTTTGCTCAGGCTGGAGCAACAGCTACTGCTATAATTGGATTGGATAAATATGCTTTGATTCAAAGTACAGATTTTAAAAGAGAACTTGATCATGTAGTTGATATTATAGAAAATGTTGATATTATACTTGTAGAGGGTTTTAAAGAATCTAATAAACCAAAGATAGAAGTGGTGAGGAGAGAAAAAGGAACAAATATAATTTCATCTATGAAAGAACTAGAAGCAGTAATTACAGATGTAGATGAACTTAAGGTGTCTGTACCTAAATTTGGATTTGAAGATGTGGGAGGGATAGCAGATTTAATTATAAATAAATATATTCTAAACAAATGAGTAAGATTTAGATGTAATTCCTGTTAATTATGTAAATAATTAAACTTCTATAAAGAAGTACAAACTTTTATAACATAATTAACAAAAGATAGGTAAAAATAAAGGCTTTTAGAATAAAAAGAGCCTAATTAGTAGTAGGAGGAATTGGGATGAAGGGAATTCGTTATTTGTTCGGCTTTTGTGTTATATTTTTAATGGTTATTATATCTTTTCAGAGTATGCAAAATGCTGAAAATAATTTATCAAAAGAAAATGTTTTTACTAAGACCACGAATGTTGTAGAATTGATGAACAAAGAAGGATATAAGCTGGAGTTAGCACAACAGAATTCAGCCGATAGTTGTATTGTGGAAGGAGTAAGACCAGTTATTTATGATATTGATGGGACAGGGGATCAAAAAATAATAATATATGAATTTGGATCAGTTGAAGAAAGAGATAAAGCATTAAGTGGGCTTAAAGGTGTTTATATTGATAATGGTATAGTAATGCTTGAAATGTTTGGAAATATAACTGATAAAGGTAATAGATATATTAATTATTATTATAATGTTAGAAATACAGCGGTTTTTTATTATTTCCAGTTTGGTGAGGATACAGATAGTAATGCGGCTGTTTTGAATGTGGAAAAGGGGATTGATACGGGTAAAAATATTGGTAGCGCAATATTTAAAAATATTAATGATGGAAAAACTGTTGAATACGAAGGCAAAGGTAAGTGTTGGGAAAGTAAAGCAGAGCTTAACTATTATCAACATTATTGGAAAAATAATAATACAGATACTGAACTTGGGTATGAGGGTTGGAATTCAGAAACATGGAAAATTAGGTATCTTGGTGATGATGCTGCTGCATTAGGAGAGTTTTCAGTAAATATAATAAAGAATAGTGCAACAGGCGGGGGAGAGGCAACAACCGTATATGCTAATTTGGATAAGGACGGTTATTTGAACTTGGGTGGAACTAGTGGAACGGAAGCATTTGATCCTAAAGGAGAATACAATATTACCATAAATTGGCAAGGAAAATCAGAAACTATTCAGTTGGATTCTGTTAATCCTGATGAATAGAGAGGGTACTGAAGTGCTTGTATGTGATTTCTGTAAAATACACTTATAATATCTTAACCACAAAAAAAAGGAGGAAATAAATCCTCCTTTTTTGCTTTAATTATTATTCCAGTTGTTTGGTCTAGGTGATGAAGGCTTGCGGGTTTGATTTCTACGTGGAGCTCGGTGTGAATCAAAGGGAGCACGCATATCATTCCGTGGGTATTTATTTCTCGTAATTGTTTCTTCAGTCAGTACTATTGGAGTTGTGGCAGGTTCTTTTGTGAGCAATTTTAAGGCGGCAGATAACAGTGTAACTGAATCTGTATCTGCAAGAAGTCCTTCAGCTAGCTCTTTATAGTGAATAGTATCTGTTTCTTCCACTGCTTTCATTAATTTATCAACTGTTAATTGTTGCTGACCTACTAATGCTTGGTTAAAGGAAGGAATAGGTTTTCTGACTATTCTTCTTTTAATTGCCTGTTCAATGAGTTTGAGATGATTAAATTCTCTTCGCGTTATAAGAGTAGTAGCAATGCCAGGGTTACCTGCTCTGCCAGTACGTCCGATACGGTGAACATATCCTTCAGGGTCCTGTGGGATGTCAAAA
>JBAYAL010000280.1:0-3392 GCA_041669825.1 Eubacteriales bacterium
ATCTCCGATAAACTTTACGTTATCTACATACTCTACATCTAGATTGAGCCTAGCTTCCCAACTAATAGTATTTCTACCACTAACCTGTGCCAGACCAGATAATCCAGGTCTTACTTCATGTCGACGCTTTTGATAGGCACTATATAAAGGTAAATAATTCACTAATAAAGGCCTAGGTCCTATGATTGACATATCTCCTTTAATAATATTTACCAACTCTGGCAGCTCATCTAACGAAGTACTTCTTAAAAATTGTCCAAACTTTGTCAATCTAATCTCATCAGATAATAACTTACCATTTTGATCGCATTTATCATTCATAGTCCTGAATTTATATATAGTAAATATTTTTTCATTCAGTCCTGGTCGTTGCTGCTTATATATCACTGGACTACCAAGTTTAACCTTAACTAATAGTGCAACTAGTAATACTACTGGTGACAAAATAACTATAGCGCATATAGATAAAGCAAAGTCCATTGGCCTTTTAAGATACTTCCTATATGCACCACTATTATTATTAATAGATAGCTTTGAGTTTGGCCTAACTTCTGTCTGCATCTCTATTCCACAACCCTTTGTTATTTTTTTAATGTACTCCCCTAAGAACCCACCTGGCTACAACACGCCCTATTATCTGTTTCAATTACCAATTCCCTTACCCTGTCATATGATTCTATAATAGTATGTTTGATAGCACGTTTAACCTCATATACAACAGTATCAACTTGTTCCTCTGTTAATTCATTGAAGAAAGGCAAAGCCAGTGTTTTTTGAGACACACGATCGGTAACAGGAAAATCCCCTACCTTATACCCAAACTCCTTTACATAAAACGGTTGAGTATGGATTCCAGTAAAATAGGGCCTGCAACCGATACCTCTTTCAAGTAAAATCTCCATTACCTTATTACGATCTATTCCTTCTTCAAAACGAATTACAAACACGAACCAACTCATTAGTGCTTTTTTATCAATTTTTTGCAGAATAACACCTTTGACATTTTTAAATTTTTGAGTATACATTTCTGCAACTCGCTGTCTTTTCTTCAGCATTTCTTCAATACGTTCCAGTTGAGCAATTCCCAAGGCAGCACTGATATCGCTCATTCTATAATTGTAGCCTAACCTCACATGGTTCAGCCACTGTTTGCTAATACCTCTTCCCTGGTTTCGAATACTGTAACAAAGCTCAGCTATCCTATCATTATTTGTTACAACAACTCCACCTTCACCTGTTGTCATCTGTTTATTTGGGTAAAAAGCAAATACTCCTGCATCAGATATGGAACCTGCAAATTCCCCATTCCATTTAGCTCCGATCGCTTCACAGGCATCCTCAATAACAAATAAGTTATACTTCTTTGCTATTCTCCTGACCTCGTCCATATTTACTGGTTGACCAAAAACATGTACAGGTAGTATTGCTTTAGTTTTAGGTGTAATTTTTGCTTCAATTTGAGATACATCCATGTTATAAGTTTTTTCATCTATATCAACAAAGACCGGTTTAGCCCTTTCAAAAAGCATACAGTTACTTGAAGAAATAAAACTAAATGGTGTTGTAATAACTTCATCCCCATCCTTTATTCCTAAAGCTATAATAATCATATGCAAACCACTTGTTCCACTATTACAAGCAATGGCATGCTTTGTTCCTGCAAAAGCAGCTATTTTCTTTTCAAATTCCTTAAGTTTAGGGCCAAGACACAAAATATTTGAATCAAGCACTTCCATAACTATTTTTTTTTCTTTTTCAGTAATATCTGGACTAGACAATGGAATCATTTTGATTTCTCCTTTATAAAACTGATTTTCAATTTTCACTCTTCCCCACTCACACTTTCCCCACCAACACCTTCAACCAATTCCATGTTCCATGATGTTTCTTCTTATGTACAAAATACTCTGGTGAAGAAAACGTTTGGGCTTTTCCCCCTAGGATATTGATAGGATTTTCTGTAGCTGCAGCTACAAACTTTGCTTCTTTAAATTCCTGCATGATATAGGTGATTGACTTTAAATAATTACTTTTCCAAGATTTATGTAAGTCAGTACCCATATAATGCGCCATACCACTTAATAGTAATGTCTCAGCTAACTCTTGGGTTTTTTCTCCATATCTCCCTGAGAAGCTTCCTAGGTTTACTTGAAGTTGGACACCTTTGTCTACCCATTCAAAAAGCTTTTCCGGATGATGTACAATACATCTATTTCGCTCAGGATGGGCAAGAATAGGAGTAATTCCTGCGATCTGTAAATCAAAAAACACTTGTTCTGTATAAGTTGGGATATCCTGCATAGGTAATTCCACGAGAATATACCTCTTGGTATCTCCTAATGTCATCAATATTCCTTTTTTATACCAGTCCGCCATATCAGGGAAAATATAATTTTCCGCCCCCGGAAGTACTTTAAGACAAATACCTTTTCGCACAAAAAGCTTATTTAGTTCTACTACCTTAGATCTGATACACCTTGGAGTGACATATTCTCTACCCTCTATAACATGCGGAGTAGCAATCACTGTATCGTATCCGGCCTCTACAAGTAGTTCAGCTATCTTAATTGATTCTTCTAACGACTCTGCCCCATCATCCAGTCCAGGCAAAATATGGCAGTGAACATCTATCAACGTTATTCCTCCTTAAATATGAAAAAGCATAAAAATTTCTCAATTACTTATTTTGTTACGCAGTAAATATTGCATAGTAAAAATTATATTTACTATTATAAAATTTTAATATTATAATATAATAATAAATACAAATAGCATCTAAATAAAACATTTATAATATTTTATTTTTACTATATTCTACTAAATAACATCTATATCCTTTATTTTTTTTATTTAATTTTCGTATTAATATATTCTACAAAATAACATTAATATCCTCTATTTTTTTTATATAATTTTCGTGACTTATTTTTACTATATTTAATATAATCTAAGTTAATATTTGCTTAATATATATTGTAGTAAAATGCAAATATATTTTAAGAAATTTATGTCTATTCAAAGTTATCATTTCTATACTTATTCTCAATATGGAATTTTTATACTATTTTACACAAAAAAATACTGAGCTTTTTAGCTCAGTATTAAAATAAAGTCTTTATTAATTTTTGTTCCTTAAAATATATGGTGAAAGCGCCATACAACTCTACTCTTACTAAAAGAATATGTTTTTTATCTCAATCATCAACCCGACATCCATATTTACTAGCATCGTGTTTTTTATATCAGTTTTTTCTTTAGATGAAAGCTCAAAATAACGTGTTTTCACTACTGCTGCCTGGCCTAAATAAGGATAGGATAGATCATCGATCATACTACTTACTACGCCCCTTATAGTACCTATTATTTCCTTTTCCTTTGATGTTTTTACATTA
>JBAYAL010000281.1:0-3385 GCA_041669825.1 Eubacteriales bacterium
GAAAGAAGTAGGGAACTTGCTTCTATGATGGTTCTAGGAATGACACCCAAAGAAGTTCTAGAGGTAATTACTTTTGAGCAATGGTTCATCAGTATTTTTGGTATGGCTGCAGGTATTCCGCTTACCAAGCTATTACTAATAGCTATTTCCGGCTCTATGGGCAACGATTTTTTCAGTTTTCCAGCAGAATTGAATATTTCAGCACTCCTTATGGCCTTCTTTATAACTGTGTTATCAATCATATTTGCCCAACGTATGGCTGCTAAAAAAATTATCCAACTTGATCTTGTTGAAGTTCTTAAATCCAGAGAGTAGAAAATGAAAGGGGATGCGTCTATGAAAAAGAGATGGAAACTTATCTTTGGTATCCTAATACTTATTGCACTTGCCGTCTATGGCGTACTAGAATACACAAAACCTCTTGAAGCAGAACTACTGGAAATCAAACCCCAGACAATATCCAAATCCTTCAAAGAAGAAGGCCTAGTTATTGCTGGCACTGAAAAACAAATTTATACTGTAAGCGGTGGTAAAATCACTAGTCTACCGGTTAGTGAAGGTAATAAAGTAACCAAAGGAAATCTTCTGGTTTCTTTCGATAGTAAAGAATTAAGCTATCAAATTCAACAGCTACAGGGAAATATACGCAGTATCCAAGCTCAGCAGAACTTAGAAGTGCTAACCGTTGATCGCGGAAGTAAAGAACTTCTCTTCGAAGCCGGAATAATAAGTAAAAAAGAATACGAAAATGCTATAAATCAGCTCGATTCAGACTATTATCCTGCCCTTATAGACACCATAAAATCACAAATCGACCTAATAAATTTTAAAATCTCCCAGACTAAATGTTATGCACCTGTATCAGGTATTATCTCAGAACTTTTGGTAGAAGACGGAATGGTTGTAGCTCCCGGAGCAGCAATTATGACTATTTTCAACGAAAATTCACCTAAGGTTGAAGTATATGTACTAACAGAAGATGCCTCCAAAATTTCTAATGGTATGGATGTTGACATCATCCAAAACAATAAATCAGGTGACATTCTGTTTAAAGGCAAAGTGGAAAAAATTGCTTCTTCCGCAGTAGAAAAACTTTCTGCACTTGGTCTTAGCGAGCAGCGCCTAAAGATTACCATAAGTCCTGATATTCCTAAAGACATGCAGCTAAAACCTGGATATGCTCTTGATATTCAGTTCACAACAGATAAGCTTGAAGATCAAATCGTCGTTCCCAAGACAACACTTTTTCCTTATAAAGACGGCGATGCTCTCTGGGTAGTCAGAGAAGGTCTTGCTGTTATTCAGCCTGTGAAACAAATTTTTGAAAATGATAGAAATGCTGCAATAACAGGAATTAACAAAAATGAACTCGTAATAATAAATCCCAAATTAGAAGGACTCAAAGAAACTAGAAAAATTACACCTAAATAATATTGGGATTATAACCAACTCTCAGAACACCACCTCTGAATAATCAACAAACTAACCAATATTTCAGGCTAGCTTCCCAACAAAAAATGTATCTGTCATATTATTAAAAATCATTACAGGCATCCCCAATATTCTTGGTAAAGTTAGTTTAGCAATTACTTTTAATATTTTATTCCATACTGTCTAAAAGTTTTTCAGCAAGATTTTTTTTCATACTAGCTTCTATACTTAAATTAAGAAATAATTCAACAGGTTTACAAGAATCCAACTTTTCCTTAGTTATATTTTTATCTAATTCGATAATATTTTTATAGGTGTTTCTTTCTACCTTTAAAAATAAATCATACAATTCTTCATCTTCTATCTGCATTTTTTTATTTGCTAGCTCAAAAAATTTATTAATATCTTGTATAGACAATACTTGTTTTAAATGGTAAATCATAATTAATTTTTTTATTTGACTTTTATTATATTTTTTCTTTTCAGGTCTTTCTATAAGCCCTGCCTTTACATAATTATTAACCATTGTTTTAGTTAGCGGCTTTTCACTACTTTCCCTTGAAAACACTTCAAGATAATTATCAAATAAACCTAACAATTGGTCCATATATAAATTTATATTTGGTATTTCTGCTGAACTTATTCCCTCAAATTTAATTAAATCACCCATACCGCATTTATCTTTCATTTTTTTTCACTCCAAGCAATTATATTATTTAGAATTGATAATTAATTATCAAAATTTATTCACTCTATATTATAGATCATATAGTCAAATATAAAAGCATTATTAATACAAGATATATTTTTGTATTTTATGTTGCATATTATTATATATACGCTATATAATAATAATATATCATCACATAGTTATTGTAACTACATAAGGGGGTACCTATGCTTACGAAAATTCGCGAACCTATTAATTCCATATCACACCTTTTAGGAATATTACTATCTGTAGTTGGCCTTATCCTGCTATTAGTAAACACCATTCCAAACGGAAATATTCTTCAGGTTGTAGCAGCTTCAATCTTTGGTATAAGCCTTATCTGTCTATATTCTGCTTCAACCATCTACCACTGGGTTATTTCCACCGACAAAATTATTCGCACTTTAAGAAAAATAGACCACTGTATGATTTATGTTTTAATTGCTGGTACTTACTCACCAGTTTGCCTACTAACCTTAAAAGGCAAACTAGGCATTGGGTTATTTATTGCTATTTGGAGTCTGGCCCTTATCGGTATGATACTAAAAATGGTCTGGTTAGATGCTCCGCGATGGCTTTATACAAGTTTCTATCTTGTTTTTGGCTGGATGGCGGTATTCTTCATTTATCCATTATCTAAAGCAATGCCGGGACAGGGAGTATTTTTGCTTATTTTAGGAGGACTTTTTTATTCTGCCGGCTCAATTTTCTATATGCTTAAACCTGAAAAGCTAAGATTTTTAAAACTCGGTTTTCACGAAATTTTCCATCTGTTTATCTTGGCAGGAAGCATATCCCATTACCTTTTTGTTTTTATTTATGTTTTAGGCTAAACCAAAGGCTCCAATTTATGAACAATTATTAATAAATAGACTATACCACAAAGCTTGTCACAAACTGCAGGATTACTCAATTTGTGAAAATACAATTTACTTATGGTTGAATTCAAGTTGATATAATGTTTATCAAATATAGTAAAAATAAGAACTCAACAATCAAGCAAGTATAACTGTTGAGTTCTTATTCCCCTCTGGCTTTTTTATATAATACTATAAAACTGATACTATTTTACTCTATTTAAATTTTCTTAGATAAAAAAGATTGTTCTCAAAAGGTATCTCAATTAAATAACCTTTAGTAATAAGTTCCTCTACATCCGACCACGATCCATTGTATTTTTGCACTATTTCCTCTATCGCTTGTTTACGCATTGGATGAACTGAGGTAATACTAAGTATATCA
>JBAYAL010000282.1:0-3367 GCA_041669825.1 Eubacteriales bacterium
AGTTCCAGAAAAAAAGGACCTTTTGTTGCTATCAACTGTGGTGCGATTCCGAGGGAACTTTTAAGCAGCGAACTGTTTGGCTACATTGAAGGTGCATTTACGGGTGCCCTTAAGGGAGGAAGACCGGGAAAGTTCGAGATGGCCTCGGGAGGAACGCTATTTTTGGATGAAATAGGTGAAATGCCTCTGGGAGAACAAGTTGCTCTGCTCCGTGCTATTCAAGAAAAAGAGATAACCCGTATTGGAGATAGCAGGATAATACCAGTTGATGCACGCATTGTTTGTGCTACCAATCGTAATCTGAAGAATGAAGTTGAGAAAGGTAACTTTCGCCAGGATCTTTACTATCGTTTAAATGTTATATCAATCACACTGCCGCCTTTACGTGAAAGGCGGGAAGATATTCCCTTACTTTTACAGTACTTTTTGCAGGATATTAGTATAAAAATGGGCGTGCCGGTTGCCCATATGAACTTGGGAATTATGGACTACCTGATCAGCTATGACTGGCCGGGAAACATAAGAGAGCTGCAGAATGTAGTCGAGCGAATGATAAACATTGCTAATGGCGAAGATATAAGTGTAAAGCACCTGCCGCAGGAAATCATGCACCCAATGAAAAAAGTTGATTATACACCTATTAACGGCTTAGATATACAGACCACTGTGAATACGAAAAGGGATAAGAAAAAACAGTTGTTTGCGGAATTAGAGCATAAGGAGATCGTAAACTTGCTATCCAAATATCAAGGTAATGTCAGCCGG
This sequence comes from Eubacteriales bacterium, assembly GCA_041669825.1. Taxonomy (GTDB): domain Bacteria; phylum Bacillota; class Desulfitobacteriia; order Desulfitobacteriales; family Syntrophobotulaceae; genus JBAYAL01. The sequence goes on from JBAYAL010000282.1 coordinate 766, forward strand.
GCAGCACGTGAGATGGGGATATCCCGTAATACTATTTATCGAAAAATGAAGCAATATAACATATCTTTTTAATAGAATGTTCCCTATTTTCTGTCAAGGAATCCTTCATATTTATGCATTTAAAGTGGTTAGTACGAAAATAACTTTCGTGTCATTCTAGCTGTAGAGGAGACTTCAGTCTCCGGCCAGACATGAAAACACCGATATATGGCGGAGACTGAAGTCTCCTCTACGGTAGAGTATCGCTATTTTCATAGGTGGCTGTGTTCTTTGGCCATGGCGGGTTACTAAGAAAGCGGCTGTGTTCTGGTTACATAGTCTTGTACGATATTGAATATTCAATGCTAGGAGTTGATATAATTTGGATGATATTGATTACCTATGGCATCATTTTATCCTTAATGAGAAAATTAAATCAAAAAAACTTCGACCTCCAATCATGGAATCGTGGATTAGATGTTATAAAGCGGGAGTAGATCCATATGATGGCACCAGTCATAAATTCTTAAATCTTTCAGAGCTTGAAAAATTATTGGCGCAGCGTAAGGACTTTATTGATATCGCCCGGCATTTCATGACGAATCTGTATGAATTTGTGGCCGGTTCAGGGTTTATAGTATTTTTATCCGATGAGCGTGGATATATTCTAGAAGTCATAGGGGACCCAGACATATTAGAAAAAGCTTCGGAGATTAATTTGGTCAAAGGCTATAGCTGGATTGAAGAAGAGGGAGGTACCAACGGTATCGGTACCACTCTGATATTCAAAAAACCGATCCAAGTTTCAGGCGCTGAACATTACTGTGAAAAAGTTCAGGGCTGGACCTGTTCAGCAGCTCCCATTATTAATGAGCATGGCAGCATAGCAGGTGTGCTGCAAATGTCAGGGCCTTCTTATGCAGTGCATTTACATACCCTGGGAATGGTAGTTGCAGCTGTAGAAGCGATTAGTGATCAAATGAGGCTCAAAAAGCAGAACAGGAAATTAACGGTAGTTTACAACAGTCTGAAAAATATATTTTGGACCATGTCAGATGGAGCCATGATGATAGATGAGAAGGGGGCTATTACCCAGATTAATCCGATCGCGGAAAACATGTTTGGATATAAAACTGTAGGTACAATGGCCAGTGATGTTCTAGGTACATTCAGCAATACTCAAAAGCTGCTAGTTGAGGGTAAGGATTACGCTGATGTTGAGTTAATGTTGGATACGGCACATGGACGTGTTCACTGTCTGGTTTCCGGTAAGCCGATTAAGAATGAAGAGGGGCAAGTAAGCGGGGCAGTGATTTTTTTCAATCCTATAAATAAAGTTAAGAAATTAATTAACCGTTTTAGCGGCGCTCATGCTACATTTAGCTTTGAGGATATAAAAGGCAACAGTGACAAGTTAAGGGATGCTATAAGTGTTGCCCATTCAGCTGCCTCTAGCATGAGCACTGTCTTAATTGAAGGCGAGAGTGGCACCGGAAAAGAACTATTTGCTCAAGCTATACATAATGGGAGTTCACGCCGAAACGGACCATTTATTGCTCTGAATTGTGCTGCCATACCCAGAGAATTAATCGCAAGTGAATTGTTCGGCTATGCGGAAGGAGCTTTTACCGGGGCAAGCAGAGGAGGCAGGACCGGTAAATTTGAATTGGCATCTGGTGGCACACTTTTCCTTGACGAAATCGGGGACATGCCTCTGGAGCAGCAGGCTTCATTATTACGAGTCTTGCAGGAAAGAGAAATCGTCCGCGTTGGGGGAGACAAGGTGATATCGGTAGATGTCCGGATTATTTGTGCTACCAATAAGAACCTGCGGAAACAAGTGGAGGCAGGCAACGTTCGTGAGGATCTTTATTACCGTTTGAATGTAATTCAAATTATAGTTCCTCCATTACGAGAGCGTACTGGTGATATCCCCTTGTTATTCCATCATTTTTTAGATAATATCAGCCATAAAATGAATATTGACATTAAGTACGTTGATCCGGAAGTGATCAATTGTCTGCAGAATTATAATTGGCCGGGTAACGTGCGCGAGCTGCAAAACGTAGTAGAGAAAACCATCAATGTAATAAACGACGATTCTATTCATGTTGAGAATTTACCTCCATTAATACCTTCAATGACCGTAGAGAAAATAAACCATGAATCACCGGTGGTGATTCCCAAGGCAGAATCAAATGGTCATGGCCAGCAGCCAATAAATATTAAAAAAGTATTAGCTGATAAAGAGCGTGAGGAAATAATTTCCTTGCTGGATTTGAATGGAGGCAACGTCACTCAGGTTGCGAAGGTGATGGGTGTATCCCGTAACACCGTTTACCGTAAAATGAGATTATACGGTGTAAACAAGGAGTACAATTTTGATTAACTTTAGTGTCTTTTAACGTGTGGATTGCAATTAACATGTTAGTCTAAAAAGTCGGAAATTATAAAAGTGCCCAGGGATTGAATCTTTTTTCAGACCTCGGGTATTTTGTTTGCATAGAGTAAAATTATTTTTCTTTGACGCAAGTAAAAAGATGATCTCTGACGTGCTCATCTTTCTACATATTTATGGATGTGGTACACTACTTGTAAAGTTGCTTCTGAGCGTAATCGTTTC
>JBAYAL010000283.1:0-3366 GCA_041669825.1 Eubacteriales bacterium
TATTTAATTGGAGGATAATTATGAGCAGACGGTTGGCAAGAGAAACTGCACTGCAAATTTTGTTTCAGATGGATTTTATTGGGGAAAGAGACAAAATTGATGAATCACTTGATCATTGGGCAGCGGAGTTTTCTGTTACAAAAAAAAGCCTTGAATTTGCTAGGGAACTAATTAATGGAACATTGGAAAATATAGATATTATTGATGAAAAAATTTCTGGATTGTCCCGTGATTGGTCAGTGTCAAGAATGAGTGTTGTAGATAGGAATTTAATGAGAATGGCGGCATATGAGATTTTGTATAAACCGGATACTCCTAAAAATGTTATCATTAATGAAGCAGTAGAAATTGCTAAGATATATGGTGGTGAAGAATCTAGAAAATTTATTAATGGTATTTTGGATAGTTTGGTCAATGCAAATAAGGCTTAATATGCAAGGGAGAAAATAATGATGTACATGGGAATAGATACAAGTGCATATATAACTTCTCTCGCGATAGTTGATGGTGATAAACAAGTAATTTGGGAAGTCAGACGCATTCTTGAGGTGCCATTAGGAGAGCGTGGACTACTACAGTCTGAAACCCTTTTCCAACATATTATAAATCTGCCAATTTTAGTAAGTAAAGTGCCTTCTAATTTATGGAATAAAATCGAAGGAATAGGAGTAAGTGTAGCCCCAAAGAATGTAGAGGGTTCATGTATGCCTGCTTCTACTGCGGGATATGCGGTGGCGTCTGCTTTGGCAAGTTCGCTGGGAAAAAGATTGGTTCAGACTAGTTATCAAGAAGGTCATCTGGCTGCTGGGATAGAGTTGTCAAGTGCAGATATTGGTGAAAATTTTCTTGCGGTCCATTTATCTGGAAGAACTACCGAACTTTTAGAAGTAAAAAAAGAATATCCAGGAAAATATGATATTGAGTTATTGGGAGGAACAACAGATTTACACGCTGGTCAGTTTGTTGACAGAGTAGGGGTAAGACTTGGATTAAAATTTCCATCAGGTAAGGAACTTGAAAAACTAGCACTAAAAGCTTCCCCTGGTTCTGCTTCTCTTCTGCCATCCTCTGTGAAAGGGTATGAGGTAAGTTTTTCTGAGGCTGAAGCAGTTGCAAAGCGTTTGTTTGAACAGAATAAAGGTTATGCAAATATTGCTAGAGCAGTAGAGGGATGTATAGTTCGTACTGTAGTTAAACTGCTGGAAAAAGGGATTCAGGATACTGGACTTACTCAGGTAATCTTGGTTGGTGGGGTAGCTTCCAATAAATACATAAGAAGTGAAATCCAGAAAAAACTAATTAAAAAAGCCGAAGTGAGTTGGGCAAGTCAGGATTGGAGTACGGATAATGCCATAGGGATAGCACTATTAACGAGAGAAAACTGTAAATAGACTATATTTATAATTAATTATAAATATAGTCTATAGTGTTATTAGAAATGAAAATTTTATGTAATTTTAAAGAAACTGTAAATTGATAGTTTCTTTTTTAGATTTATAGTTATGAATTTGTATACAGTTTGGAGCCTTTTTAACTCTTGAAATAAATAAGCTTATGCTTTTCAATCATAAACTTATTTTTCCCAGTTTTATGTTATTTCCAGAATGGTAAATATTAGAAAAACAATGGTTTCGTGGTATAATATTATTGCAGTGAGAGCGGAATGCGAATACAAACAAAAGCCTGTCTTTAACATCAGTTTTGAAACGAAGAACCATGAAAAGAAAAGGGATATTTTTTAAGGTGACAAGGGGACGAAGGTGACAAGGGGACGGGGGTATTGACACATGTGTGATATTCACACATGTGTATAGGTATGCTAATAATTGGCTTGTAGATGATTTTTTGTGCCAAGAGTGGCAAGGATAAAAAGAAAGAGTAAATTCATCATGTTATTATGAAGGAAATCAAGAGTCAAACTCTGTTTGAGGAAAATGAAGATTGATTCAAATTTGCGAATTTAGATTATATGCATATTGTTTGGTGTATAATTATTATCACTTACGGTTAATGGAAGGGATAGACACCTTAGGGAATGTGATATGAAGAATAAGTTAAGTAGTAGCTAGGTTTTATGGTATAAACAAAAGAAAGAGCGTAGGGTGACAAAACCCCCGTCCCTATGACAATTGGGGTGGATTGAGCAAGAAGATGCCAATTGGGTATCTTCTTGTAATATTTTTGATAGTGGTTACATCATTTTTGTTGACTTTATTTGGCTTTTAGAGTTATATTATTAGAAAATTAGGGTTAAATTACTCTAGAGAGAAAGAGGGAGTAGAATTGTATAAATTACTTGATGGTAAAGCTATTGCCAAAATAATAAAAGAAGAGATTAGTCTAGAAGTGACTGAATGGAAAAACAAAGGTATTAGTCCCACTCTGGCTGTTATTTTAGCAGGAGATGACCCGGCTTCAGTTTATTATGCGAATGCAAAGAAGAAAGTTTGTGCAAATCTTGGGTTTGAGTATCAGCTTCATGAATTATCTGCCCAAACAAATGATAGAGAACTGTTAGAGTTAACTCAACAATTGAACAATGATAAAAATGTTCATGGGATTATGGTGATGCCTCCTCTTCCTAGGCAGATTGATAAAGATAAAGTAATGGCTTCCATAAAGCCTGAAAAAGATGTTGATGGGGTTCACCCGGTTAACAGAGGTTATATAATGAGTGGACAGGATGGGCTTTTTCCAGCTACACCTCAAAGCTGTATCGAGATTTTGCTTCGTTCAGGAGTAGAGATTGCTGGTAAAAATGTTGTAATTGTTGGCAGAGGCGATACAGTTGGCAAACCGTTGGTATTTATGATATTGAAACATAATGCTACAGTAACTATATGTCATTCTAAAACCGTAGATTTGGGTGCCCATACTAGAAAAGCAGATATAATTATAGCTGCGGTAGGAAGAGCAGGAATTATTACGGCAGATATGGTAAAAGAGGGCGCTGTGGTTGTGGATGCTGGAATTAATAAAACAGAAAATGGTATTTGTGGAGATGTTGATTTCGAAGGGGTTAAAGAAGTTGCCGGAATGATTTCTCCAGTTCCTGGAGGGGTGGGTTCATTAACAACTGCTCTTTTGCTAAAAAATGTGTTAAAGGGTATTAGCTTGCAGAAGGGAGAGAGTTAATTTGGATATTAACAAAGTCCAGGAATGGAATATAGAAGAATTTCTGCAACAGTCAGCAAGCTCAGCACCAACTCCGGGAGGAGGGAGTGTTTCAGCCTATGCAGGTGCACTTGGTGCCTCTATGGTTTGCATGGTTGCAAATCTTACCCTCGGAAAAGAAAAGTATAAAGATGTTGAGCCTATCGTAAAAGAGATCTTACAAAAAGGAGAAAAATGTCTTAGCAATTTAAA
>JBAYAL010000284.1:0-3365 GCA_041669825.1 Eubacteriales bacterium
AATTGGTGCTTTACCAAATCTTAGATGTGATACAGTTGTACCACCAGATTTTTTACTATTATATGCAAAGTATGCTTGAGCATACATGTCCGTATGATCACCAATAATTTTAATAGCCTGTTTGTTTGCTCCAACAGTACCATCAGAACCAAGACCCCAGAATTGACAACTAATTGTTCCTTCAGGAGTAGTATCAATTATTTCTTTTTCTTCTAATGATGTAAATGTAACATCATCTACGATACCAAGCGTAAAACCATTTTTAGGTTTGTCAGCTTTAAGATTTTCAAAGGCTGCAAGAACCTGTGAAGGTGTAGTATCTTTTGAACCTAGACCATAACGACCACCAACGATAACAGGATGGTTAGGCTGGTTATAAAATACGTCAACAATATCCAAATAAAGCGGTTCACCAATAGAACCAGGTTCTTTTGTGCGTTCCAGAACTGCAATCTTCTTAACTGTATCTGGCATAGCTTTCATCAAATATTCTGTTGAAAATGGACGATACAGATGAACCTTAATTACACCGACTTTTTCTCCTCTTGCAAGAAGGAAATCAATAGTTTCTGTAATTGTATCGCAGATTGAACCCATTGCAATAATTACGTTTTCAGCATCAGGAGCACCATAATACTGGAATGGTTCATACTCACGACCTGTAAGCTCTTTATACTGTTTCATATAATCAGCAACAATATCAGGAACTGCATCATAAAATGAATTGGCTCCTTCTCTCTGCTGGAAGTAAATATCAGGGTTCTGTGCTGTACCTCTAAGTACAGGGCGTTCAGGATTAAGGGCATTTTTACGGAATGCAGCTAACGCTTCCATATCAAGCATTGTTCCTACTTCTGCATATTCAGGGACGCTAATTTTTTGAATTTCATGAGAAGTTCTAAAGCCGTCAAAGAAGTGCAAGAAAGGCACCCTGGATTTAATAGCACAAAGATGAGAAATATAACCAAGATCCATAGCTTCCTGTACACCACATGATGCCAACATGGCAAATCCTGTCTGACGACAAGCCATAACATCCTGATGATCACCAAAAATTGACAACGCATGGGCAGCAAGCGCACGAGCACTTACGTGAAATACACCTGGAAGAAGTTCTCCAGAAACCTTATACATATTTGGAATCATTAACAAAAGACCTTGAGAAGCAGTATAAGTTGCTGTCAAAGCGCCTGCCTGTAGTGAACCATGAAAAGCACCTGCAGCACCTGCTTCGGATTGCATTTCAACTACTTTCATTGTTTGACCAAATACATTTTTCCTACCGTGAGCAGCCCATTCATCGACATACTCTGCCATTGTTGAAGATGGAGTGATGGGAAAAATAGTTGCAACTTCCGAAAACGCGTAAGACGCATGAGCTGCAGCTTCGTTACCATCCATAGTTTTCATTTTAGCCATTACTTACGTTCCTCCCCATAAAATTTATTTTAATAGAAAAACCTGTCGTTTTAATAAAAATACATATAACTATGTTTTGTAAATATTATACCAATTATCCTTTAATCCTGATCTATTTAAAAAATAATAAATATTGTTTCGACGAAATACTTTATATTTTTCAACAAAAGAACAGAAAAAAGTAAGTGATGCTTTTTTCCACCTCCTCTTCAATGACTCTCAAACCCTTTTTGTAATAATAGAAAACTATATATGCAGGTTAAGGATAAGCATAAGCATATAAAAACAAAAATATACATTATAACGAAAAAATATATATTTAAGTTTTCTTACTATATTTAACATTCTTTTTCTTTAACATTTTTTATTTAAAGAAACGTTGTGCTAATATCTATTATTCATATATGTAAGTATTCAAACCGTTCATTAATCAATTACTTTACAAATCAAGGAACTAGTATTGCATAGTTCCCTTGGTAATATCAGTATACTCTTTAATTCTTAAAATCGTCAAGCCATATTTGAGTATATTAGGGTTATGAGTCATAATTTTCTTATTTGTGTAGTTTTTGTTCACATTTTGCTGTTTTTAGCCTTCTATATTAACAAAATTCTTCAAATACCAATAAATTGAAGGATAGTAAGTAATATTACCCCTGGGAATCCTAACAAACTAACAAGCACTACTGTGAAAATATTAATTGGTACTTCCAAAGAGAATACACTTAACAAAAGGTCAATAATCCATAACCCCACAACTCCACCCAGAACGTGGATTGATAATCTCAATAGCTTGTTAGGCTTTCCAAGAGATGATATAACCACAAGAACGAGCAAAACAAGAAATAATCCCAAAAAAACAAGTGTCATGGTAATTTCCTCCATAAACAAATCTACTGCATATTATGCAAGAAATGCTTATTAAAGAACCGCAACATTTGGGAAATATCTATAATTGCCGCCTGCCTTCTAACGCTCTGGCTAAAGTAACCTCATCTGCATATTCCAAATCCCCTCCTACCGGAAGACCACGAGCCAACTTTGTTGTTTTTATTTCCAACGGTTTTAGTAATTTTGCCAAATACAAGGCCGTTGCTTCCCCTTCAACTGTAGGATTAAGGGCAACCACTACTTCTTTAACTCCATTTAAGCGTTTTAGTAATCCTGAAATATTTAATTGCTCAGGACCAATACCCTCCATTGGTGATAATACCCCGTGTAAAACATGATAATGGCCTCTATATTCACCTGTCTTTTCAAGTGCAACAACATCCCTAGGCTGCTCCACGACACACAACATAGTTTTGTCTCTCTTTTCCTCTTGGCAGATCGAACAAGGGTCAGTATCTGTATAATTTCCACACAATGAACATTTGTTTATTTTCTCTAAAGCTAAAGTAATAGATAAGGCGAGCTCTTCAGCTGTTCCAACATTTTGCAATAAATAAAAAGCCAATCTCCCAGCAGTTTTTGGTCCCACACCCGGGAGACGAGAAAATGAAGTTATTAAATTTGACAACGGTTCAGGGTAATACATAAAATCCATTTTATTTCATTCCACTATTTATTATTATTTTTTCTAATTGATTAATTTTCACCAACACTTAAAAAAGGCCAGGTATATTCATTCCGCCTGTAAGTTTTGCCATTTCCCTCTCAGTCATTTCACGTGCTTTGCTAACGCCTTGATTAACAGCAACTTTAACCAAATCTTCCAGCATTTCAATATCACCAGGATCAAATGCTTCCGGTTTAATTTTTATACTAACAAGCTCCATTTTTCCGTTAACAACAGCTTCTACAACTCCACCACCTGATGAAGCCTCGACTGTCCTAACTTCAAGCTCTTCTTTAGCTTTAAGCATATCCTGCTGAAGTTTTTGTGCCTGCTTCATCATCTGATTCATGTTTCCCGCACCGGGATTAAATCTCATTCTTTTTTCCTC
>JBAYAL010000285.1:0-3362 GCA_041669825.1 Eubacteriales bacterium
CATTGTTAGCTATTATAAAATCGGATATTTTTTTCTCTAATTTTTTCTCTAAAACGATAATTTCATCAGCAATTTTTTGCACTATCTTTTTTAATTCATTTATTGATTCAAATGGTAATGTATAGCCGTTATAATTGCCAATGTAGGTTTGATATTCCTCTTTAGAGAAAGGTAATGCCTTACCGCTTAAATCATTCAGAATTGAATTTATTTCGGTCATTCTGCGTGGTTCTAAATCAACATAATAGCCACCACCACGAATATAGATGTATTTTGTAAGTCGTAAACAGCGAATGATATTGTCGGTATATTCATTGATATTTTGTTGTGGGTTATTAAAGTCTTTCAAATAATCGTCAATATATTTTTTGATAAACTTTTCTCTTTCGCTGAAAACCTGTATTTCTTCACATTTTCTACGAAAACTCAGTAATTCTATAGCTATTTTTTCTATATTTTTGTAATCTGTAATTGACAAAGCATAAATGCCAAATTCGAGTTTTGAAATTCCTTATGCTTTTTGATGATTTTTCTCACAAAACTCGTTTACACATTTTATTAGACGTAAAGCACATACAAATGGCTTAACGTTGAAATCTGAAAAACCTTGCATCAATGGATTTGGATATTGAAATTTAAGAAGATAAGCAAGCATTACATCTCCAATTTCAATATTACCATCTAAAAACCTTTTTCCTGTATCGGTTATTGTGATCTTATTGTCATTCAACGCAACAAGTCCCATTTTTTCAATAGGATCAAACGAAGTTCTGCCACGCATTGGGGCATCTTGATAGTTTTGAGCGTTAAATATATCCGCAGCCTCTTGCAGTGTCAATTTATGCGACAAATCATAAAATGCCTTTTTTAATTTTGTGGGTAAAATGTCAATTTTAGTAGGATAATAATGTCTGTTTTTTATCAAACGAATTTGTAATTCTTTTTGTGCAGACTTTGTCCATTCGCGATTTTCCATTTCGGCAATCGTGCAAAGAAAATGATATGCGCGTTCAGGATTGCGCATCGTCGTAGAACAAGACCAAAGTTGTTTCATATTCTTTCTTTCTTTTTAGTAGTTTATTACAAGAATTTCATCGCTACCTGAAATTCTGTCTTTTGTTTGATAACTCGCATTTGAATAGTTATAATCCAAATGAATACACGTATAATCAGGATTAGTTTCTATCCATTTTTTTAAAATACAGTTTGTTTTCCCTTTGCTACTCAGGACATTAGATAATGCGAAACGGATCCCACGATTATTCAGATTGTCAAGTTTGTGCAATAAATCTTGCTCTGCACACAATGTCCACATACCCTGTTCATTATATGTGGCGCAAGTTACCAAATAAGGAGGGTCGCAATAAACAAAATCCTGAAGAGTTAGATTATTTATATCGAAATTCCTAAAGTCTTGATTTGCAAATGTGCAATTAATTTGATGCAAACGTTCAATAAAACGATTTAATTTTCTTTGCATTGTTACATTAAAATCGCGCTTCCCGACCGGCAAATTAAATTCACCTTTTGCGTTAAATCTTATTTGATTATTGAATGCAAAAAGAATCAAAACATAGAATTGAATAAAATATTGAAAATCAAATGTTTTATTTCTATTGAAACTCTCTCTTAATTTATTAAATGGTGCTTTATTAAAATCGCCTAATCCATTGTTACTATCGCAATTATAATAATTATAACCATTTTTGTATGCCCACGAAAGACCATATTCATTTATTGTTGTAGCTATTGAATCGACAATAACTTGGCGGTCGTTTTCTTTAAATAACTGCAAAAGTTGAATAACTCTCGTATCTATATCATTAAAAATTACCCTTCGACAAGTTATATTGCAACCAACATTTCCACCACCACAAAATAAATCCACAAAAGTGTCTATTTCTTTTGGAAAATGTCGCAGAATCTGGAGCAAGAGTTTGAATTTACCGCCTGTATAATTTAGTGGTGATTGCAGTATTTCTTTCATTAATTTTATTTGCAAACACAAAGAAATAAGCGTTCTTTGTTTCCTTTAATATCTGATTTCCCGGTTGTAAACGTTTTATATTCTTCCGAAAAAATTTGTACAGAACCCTTTCGACCAAGTATTCTCAAAATTTCATCATCAGTAATTTTTGCATTTGATCGATTATTCCCCTTGTTACTCATATTATTGTACGATAATAAAATATATTTGCAACGGAGCGAAGAAATCAACTCTTCGAAAGTTTTGGGCGCGAATTTTGTACAATAATCACTTTTTAAGTTTTGTCTGTCCATTTTTCTTGCGATGCCTTTTACTTCTGGTTGTTCCCACCGAGCAACGTTCTCTAATAAATGGTAAGCATCGCAATATTGGCGTGAATTATATGGTGGATCCAAATAAACCAAATCCGCTTCAATTTGTTTGGCAATAGAATTTATATCCTGATTAAAACAACGATTTTGTGCATTATTGGCATTTGAAGCATTGGGATAATAGAGTTCCAATTTTTTGTCGAAAGTAACACCTTGCCGGAATGCATCGTAGTGTCCACAAGTATTTGCAATTCTGTCCATTGCATATAGCAGAGAGGTTATCAGTAATGCCTTTTCGCGTTCATTGATATTCTTTTCTACAAATTTTTGTTCAATATCATTACGAATATATCCAATTTTAGAGCAATCGGCAGCAGAAAAAAATGTGTCAGCAAAATTTTCTGACATATAATTATTCTCACTGACATGCAAGTTGTTGTAAAAGTCAATGATATTTTTTATTTTCAGAGAATCAAATTGTTGTGGAGAAAACCATGCCAAATTGCAAATATAATTACTGTAAAGAATATCGTTAGTAATAATTATTTTTTCGGGAAACGCAGATGATACCGCACCTGTCCCTGCAAATAAGTCGGCAAAAATATCGATGGAATCGCAATTCTCATTCACCGTTTTTGTGATAAAAGGCAATAATTTGTACTTGTTCCCTAAATAACGCCGATTATTTATGGCTGTTGATTTTATACTCATAACGATAATTGCGATTTTTATATAGAAGTAAAGAGATTGCAAATTTACAATTCTTTCTCTACAATAGAAATTCTACAAATTCTTTTTTCTTCTTATATCTTTTTTATGGATTCAATAGCTTGTTGGCTACGCTTTTCTCCTATTTGGTCTATTTCTATAAATTTTTTCCCGTACCGAATCAGTTCGCGTTTGTACCAGTCATATAAGAAATCTCGGTTGGTCGGATTTTCTCTTACCGGATCGTATTCCCAAGTAATATTGGGTTTGCAAAGTAGATATAAATCGACATTACAGTTTTTGATGGCTGATTCAATCCATTTGGGTTCGTGTTTGTAAACGTGCAAAAACCACAC
>JBAYAL010000286.1:0-3361 GCA_041669825.1 Eubacteriales bacterium
TTCAATATGTTGATGTAATTAAGTATTTCCAAAATTACTATGTCAGTGGAATTAATTTATTATTTTTACAATATATTATTTCATATTTTTATAATACAAATCAAATTAAGGAAGTAGATATTTTCTTTGATGATTTGGTTGATAGTATTGTTACAAAACGTAATGAAGGAGAACATTTTGCGATTGTAATTAACGATGTTAATAGTTGTCATAGGGGACGAGATCACTTTCACTTATTAGTTGATAAGTTAAGAGAGTATGATCTCCACGATATTGAAATAAAAAAACGATACTTTGACTATGGAATTAGGAATATTTATCAGCGATATGGTGAAGCTTATGACTCAAACTATAATTTGCATGAAATGCCAAATGTGGTTAGAGAACAATATAAACCTGCAATCTATTGTTCAAGTGCACAGTTAATAATTGAAATTAAGTGAGGTTAAAAAAAGTGATAATTAGTGCAAGTAGGCGAACGGATATTCCAACATATTACTCTGATTGGTTTTATAATCGAATAAAAGAACAGTATGTATTGGTAAAGAATCCCATGAATACTCACCAGATCAGTAGGATTAACTTATCTCCAGATGTTGTTGATTGTATTGTTTTTTGGACAAAGAACCCAAGCCCAATGATAAATAGACTTGATGAACTTAAAGATTATTCATACTACTTTCAGTTTACACTTAATTCATATGGTAAAGATGTCGAACCCAATTTACCATCAAAAAATGATGTTTTAATTCCGATATTTCAGCGACTTGCTGATAAAATTGGAAGGGAAAGGGTTATTTGGAGATATGATCCTATACTTTTAAATGATTACTATTCTATAGACTATCATCTAGAGTATTTTGATAAATTAGCAAGACGATTAAAAGATTATACGCGAAAATGTATTATTAGCTTTATTGATCTGTATAAGAATACTAATAGGAATGTTAATAAACTTAATCTAACGAAATTTACCGATTTAAATAAAAGACTTATAGCTCAAGAGCTTTCAAAAATATCTTCTAGCTATGGTCTTATAATGGAATCTTGTGCTGAAGATATTGCTCTTGAAGAATTTAATATTAATCATGGTAAATGTATTGATGATAAGTTAATTGAAGAAATTTCTGGTTACAGTTTAGATATTGATAAAGATAAAAACCAACGATTAGAATGTGGTTGTGTAGCAAGTATAGATGTTGGAGTTTATAATACTTGCTACAACGGATGCAAATATTGTTATGCAAATTTTAATACAAATACTGTAAAAGCTAATTTACAACAACATGATAGTAAATCACCATTATTGTGTGGACAAGTAACAGATAATGATATTGTAAAAGACCGTGTTGTAAAATCTTGTAGAATTCGCCAGATGAATTTATTTTAAGGGTGCAACGTCCTGTTGCACTCTGGCTTCGGGGGGCCTCATCCTTTCGATAACACGATATTACTAAAACCTTGTATATATGAATGTGGAATGACGCTTCAGTAATATCGGAGACGTTATCGGAAAGATGAGGCGGGGCCGCCGCGTCCGGCGGCTGGTTTCTTTATAAATAATTATGAAGTATTAAAAGTAAATCATTTAAGAGAGGAGAAAGAATTATTGGATATAATTTATTGGCTTAATAGTAACCAAGGTTTTACCATGAGTGTATTGACACTGGTATATGTCGTTGCGACCATAGTAATAGTGGTATTTAACAGGAAATCTATTAGAGAATTGCAGAAGACGAGAGAGGAAGAGAGTAGACCATATATATTCGCTTGTCTACATAGAGATCCTAGAGATGTCTGCTTCTATTTTAGAATAAAGAATTTTGGGGAAACCGGCGGGAAGATAGAAAGTATTACAGTTTTTCCAAAATTAAAGTTTATTGATGATTTAGATACTGGAAACTTTCTTAATAATGTAATTTTAGCACCAAATCAAATGTTACAGTTTATTTTGCTTGAAAGGAATGAAGAAACGGCTAAAAATGTTTGTGAAGTAAGCATACGATATTATCAAACAAATAATCAGGAAAAGATTTATGAAGATAAATATTCATTAATAACTCAATACTCAGTTCAAATGGGATATACAGATAGTAATAAATCGAATCTTTCAGAAAAAGATAATGCTTTAAAGAATATTGCTAATTACTTAGATTCAATTCGTAACAAGATTTAAAGAGGTGCGACGTTTTGTTATACCCTTATCCGGAAGTTTCATCTTTTCAATAACAAAGCATTGAAAAGATGAAATAATGCAGCAGCAGCATCAAGTAATTTAAAACGATAAACTTATAACTAAGAGCAATTCATGTAAAATATTAACAGGAAACGTTATTAAGATAATGAGGGCGATTGAATGACATCAGAAATGGAACAGCTTCAAGAGAAGATTATTTTATTTAAGAAAAACATCAAAGATTATACGTCGTCAAATTATGATGAGTACAATACAAGAGCAGATTTTATTGATGTTTTATTTTCTGCTCTTGGTTGGGATATGTATAATAGACAGGGTGTAATTGAACAGTTTAGAGAAGTAATCCGAGAGGATAAAGTCATTATTCAAGGCAGAAAAAAAGCACCGGATTATGCTTTTAGAATAGGGCCACAAATTGTTTTTTATGTCGAAGCTAAGAAACCATCTCTCCATATTAAAAATAATCCAGAGCCAGCTTATCAGTTAAGGCGATATGCTCATAGCAAAGGCCTTGAGCTGTCTATACTTACAAATTTTGCAGAAATTGCTGTATATGATACGCGAATCATTCCCAATGCAGATGATCAAGCCTATCATACTAGAATATTCTACTGTACATATGATCAACTTTTTGGGAAATGTAAGAATAATAGATATACTACTAATTTTGACTTTTTGTTGAAGACTTTCGGGAAAAATGCTGTATTAAATGGTAGTTTTAATGCTTATGCAAATGAAAGAAAAGGGGCCAAGGGAACGACAAGTGTTGATGAAGGTTTTCTTCGTCTACTCAATAGTTGGCGAGAAAAACTTGCGATTGCAATCGCATTAAAAAATAATGAACTTGATGAGTATAACCTTAATATTGCAGTTCAAAAAATAATTGATAGCCTTGTTTTTCTTAGGATCGCAGAGGACAGACTTATCGAAGAACAAAATTACCTTTTAAATGAAAGTTTAAAGCCGGATATTTACCATTCCTTGATAAATATATTTAGAAAGGCAGACCAAAAATATAATTCTGGTCTTTTTGATTATCCAGAATGGCTAAGTAGGTTAGTAATTGAGGATAAACCTTTAAAAGAGATTATAGACGGAATGTATTTTCCATGTCCTTATGAATTCTCAGTATTACCAATTGAAATAATCGGAAATGCTTATGAA
>JBAYAL010000287.1:0-3349 GCA_041669825.1 Eubacteriales bacterium
GTAACCACATCAACATTTCTCGGATAATGTCCTATGGCATTCCTACCCCTTGTCACTACACCAGTTTCAATCTCGTCAAGTTCAGACATAATATTTCTTAAAATTTCGGCTTGACTTGTAGCCTGAACATAACCAATTGCTTTCCTGTGTATTTCTACAACTTTTTCCAACCCTTTTTCCAACAAATGCTTTCTAACCCACAGTTCATATACTGCATCACCGAGATATGCCATAACAAGAACATTAATATCCTGCCATCTTTTGTTTATTTGCACCGGCCAACTCTCCAAAAGACCTGTACAACCAGGTGTCTCGCTAACTCTTATTTGTTCAAGTGATTTATTAAAATCATCCAATTATTCGCCCTCTCAGTCTCATAATTCACTTACTGTTTAAAATACCATCTTGCCCCATCAGCCAAATCTTCTATTGTAATTCCGATTTCTTTCAATCTATCTCTTATTAAATCTGAAGTTTTCCAATCCTTATTTTCCCTAGCCTTTACCCTTACTTCAAGTAAAAGTTCCATTACATCACCTAATTTATCAGTCTCGAGACTAGCATCTTCAGCATTCTCAAGTTCTAAGCCCAATACTCCTGCCAGTTCAATCAATGTTTTACTTGCCTTTTTCAAAGCAACTACAGATATTTCACTACCCGCAACATAAGAATTCATTTCCCTAGCAAGCTCAAATAAAGCTGCATAAGCCTGGGCAGAATTAAAATCATCATCCATGGCTTCTTCAAAGGCCCTTACTGCTTCTACCCCCGCCTTTGCTAAAACATCGGTATCAGACATCTCCGCATCGTTTTTAGGGGCTTTTTTTACCGTTTCTGCCGCCAACCTAATACTGGTTTTTAACCTATCAAACCCCTTAGCAGCTGCTTCCAGTTTTTCATCATCAAAATCAAGAGGACTACGGTAGTGAGTACCCAAAAGATAAAATCTGATTATTTCACCACCAAATTTTTTCAACACGTCTCTTACCATAAAAAAATTACCTAAAGACTTGGACATCTTTTCGTGGTTAATTGTGATAAAAGCATTATGCATCCAATATTTACAGAACTGTTGATTTCCACCCAAATATCCCTCTGACTGAGCAATTTCATTCTCATGATGAGGAAACACTAAATCTCCACCGCCACCGTGGATATCAAATCCTGCTCCAAGGTATTTTAGAGACATTGCAGAGCATTCTATATGCCAGCCAGGCCTTCCTTGTCCCCAAGGACTTTTCCAGGCGGGCTCCCCTTCTTTGGCTTTTTTCCATAAAGCAAAATCCATAGGATTTCTTTTCTTCTCATTAATGTCTACTCTAGCTCCCGCCTGCATATCTTCCAAAGATCTACCGGATAATTTACCATACCCCTTAAAGTTATTTACAGCAAAATAAACATCTCCATCAACCTCATAAGCTAATTCTTTTTCCTCCAACCCTTTAATTAACTTAATCATATCTTCAATATGCTCAGTAGCTTTAGGATGGATAGTAGCATCCATAATATTCAGAGCATGGGCATCTTTAAAGTATTCAACAATATACCTCTGGGCAAGTTTTAAGGGATCGCAATTTTCCTGTGCCGCCTTATTAATTATTTTATCGTCTACATCTGTAAAGTTCTGAACATAGGTCACATCATAACCTTTATACAATAAATATCTTCTTATCATATCAAAAGCAACAAGCATCCTCGCATTTCCAAGATGAAAATAATTATACGTTGTCGGTCCACAAGCATAAATTCCAACTTTTCCCTCCCTGGCAGGAATAAATTCCTCTTTTTTTCGGGTCAGTGAATTGTATAGTTTTAAGGTCATTATTTTTTTCCTCCTAAAATATTTTATTTTTTAATATTAATTTGCGTTTAATCTCTTAAATTAAAATCAAATAACCAAATATATACGTCCAGTATGATATCATACTATATTTGTGAGCAGTTTGAGTAGCTTTTATAATAGTATATTAAAAAAGCAAAAAAATCCTCCGTTCAGAGACGAAGGATTTTCGTGGTTCCACTCTGATTAAAATGCTCATACTGCATTTCTCTCTTTGACCGATAACGCAGTCTTTGCGTACCAAAATACTTTAACATTTTTATAAAACATCATTCTTTTGGTAAGCTCCGGGATGCATTTCCGCAAAACCTTTTCAAACAGCTCCCACCACCCTGTTCTCGCTTAAGAACTTAGTTTTTACATACTTTTCCCATCAAAGCCTATTATTCAATATTTAATTGTCATCAAATTATTTTTGTAAAATAATAATTTAAGCTTATTCTGATACTATCCGACAAAACTGCTCGTTTTATTTAGTCTAGCTTCAATATCGTCCTTGCCAAGCAAAGCTATTATACAATCCAACTCTGGGCCATGCATTTGTCCAGTCAGTGCAATTCTTAATGGCATAAAGACATCTTTACCCTTAATTTTAAGTTCTTTCATAATTTGTTTTATTATAATTTTAGCCTGTGGAACGTCTAGTACATCAGAATTTTGTACTTTTTCTTTAAATAGGGAAAGTACCATAGGAACTGTTTCTCCTCTAAGAATATCTCTTGCCTCTTCAGACAATAAATCCACCTCAGCTCCATAAAAATAGCGCACATATTCTTTCATTTCACTGAGATTATTTACTTTCTCCTTAACTGCCCCAATAAATGTTTTCAGCCAACTCTTTTCCAATTCAGTAAGTTTTTCACCAGAAAACACCCCTGTATTTTTTATAAAAGGCATTACCAAATCTGCCAGTTTCTCTTCATCATAACTCTTAATATAGTGAGCATTAATATAATTAAGCTTATTAATATCGAAAACAGCCGGACTTTTTGAAACCCTATCAAGAGAAAACTCTTCTTTTAATTCTTCCATTGAAAAAAATTCTTTCTCGCCAGAAGGTGACCAACCCATCAGAGCAATAAAATTCACAACTGCTTCAGGCAAATAACCTTTATTGTAATAATCTATTACCGCCGTATCCCCATCTCTTTTACTCATCTTTTTACCTTCAATATTAAGTATCAGAGAAATATGAGCAAACTGAGGTGGAGTAAAGCCTAAGGAATCATAGATCAAAATTTGTCGTGGAGTATTTGATAAATGCTCTTCCCCTCTTATTACATGGGTTATTTCCATCAATACATCATCAATAACCACGGCAAAATTATATGTTGGTATTCCGTCAGATTTTACGATTACATAGTCTCCTATCCCATCGCTTTCAAAGGTCACTTTTCCACGTACCAAATCATTTACTACAACCTGTTCTCCCTCTGGAACCTTGAACCTCACAACTGGTTTTCGCCCCTCAGCCTCATATTTTTTTCGCTGCTCTTCTGACAGATTACA
>JBAYAL010000288.1:0-3347 GCA_041669825.1 Eubacteriales bacterium
ATTTCTTCCAAGAAGGAAATTATTCCCTATGACAACATCCCGTAATAGCTACCAACCCTTTATCTTTAACATTGAATACCAATCCTTGCTCTCCCAAAACGCGACAAATAATAGCCGAATCAAAGCTAATTGTGGCGCATCCAGGGAACAAGGGATGTACTTTACCTGATTCTCTTACTTCTAGTGAACCTTTGTGTGGAAACTCATTTTTAACCTGAGCAATAGGATATTTTGCACCCTTTAACAACTCAAATCCTTCTTTATAGAAGCCCTTGGGAACAATAATAGGAATATCCGGATCATTCTTAAGCACCGATTCAACACCCCAAAAATGGTCAAAATGTTCATGACTTACCACAAGAACATCAATTTCTTTGTTTTTAAGCATCTTATCTACGCCTTCGCGTTTGAAGCACTCATCCATCCATTCCGTATTCCAACCGGTATCAAGCAAAATCTTTTTCTTAGTGCCATCCAGCAGTTCTAAGTCAATTAGAGCACAATACCCGCCGGCATTACTGCCATTATATCCTTCTTTAACGCCAGTATTTGACCACGGAATAATATATTGATTAACTAAAAGCCCTCCTGCATCTTTCATATCCTTTACCAAGCGTTCATTACTAAACCAACTAGTTTCTGAAACAACGGTAACTTTTACGCTCTTACATGTACCAATGTCAAAATCTCCTACCGACGCTGGCGGTATAAAAACGTCTTTTAGCACAGTAGAAGATGCTCCGGCCATTGCCAAATATCCGGTAGTTCCGCCTAATGCCAAACCTTTCAAAAACCCTCTTCTTGAAACACCCATGTTTTACCTCTCCTTTCTTTACTAAGCAGCAGTTTTTGAGAACATAAGCGCCGTTACAATTTGAATAGTAATATAAAACAAAAATGCTCCCAATACTACCCCTGCAAAAAATCCAGGCCAACTAATAGCAGTGCTGGTGTCTTTTGCTTCTAAAGCCTTATTCTCATCCATAACCTTCCCTCCTTATTTAATGTATTTAAGTTAATAAAGGCAACCCATAATCCTTTATTTGCTGACTAATTATTCACGCCACCTAATAACTAATCAGCAACCAAAGGCACCTTTTCAATTTAAATTTTTATTACAATTAATCCTAAAAATACAAACACTAATTTTTAATGACTTACAAAAGCTGGTTTTCATAGAATTCATTTCTTACTATAACCTTCTCTACTTTAGGAGAGGCTTTCTCCCTCCAGTCTCCATCACCAAAATTAAATATTGCTGTTCCAGCTTCTTTTGAGGTAATCTGCTTAATAGATTTAACCGACAGCATTCCAAGCAGTTTATCCCGTAAGAATTCATGAAATGGCATACATAGCTTAGTACCGGCAATATTCCGCTCTATCCCGTTTTTACCAACAAGTTCTTGAACTAAGCCATCCTTATCTCTCCCTTGAACCCCATTAACTGCATAATGTAATAACAAATTTGAAGTAGTTAACGTCATTGAAGTTAGCACATCATAACTTATATCGAAATCAACATTGCCAATAACAAATAACTTAGGAGATAAAGTTTTCCTTTGCAATAATTTAGGTATTCCCTTACTACGTTGTATAAACACATCAGTACAATGTTCATGCTCACACTGATTTGTTCCACAACATGGACATACATCAATTTCTTTAGCTATGGACACATCCCCCTGTTCAAATAACTCTCCCATTCGTACAATCTGTTCCACACAAGAATAATCTTCAAAACAATCATCTTCCAAATCCGGGTAATACCTTAAGAAAAAGCTACTTTTTTCTCCGCTTTCAGTACTGGATACTTGCCTTAACTTAAATTCGTAAACTCCTTTTACCTCTTTTAGCCAAAAATACCACGCCGTATCTTCACCATCAATGCGACTTAAGTAATCTAAGCCGGAAAAATGTTTGGCCTCATGCAAAAGCCAAATGCATTTATTTAATATGCAGTCAATCTTACTCAAAAACCTCCACCACCTTTTATTGCATAAATTTCTCTTGCCAACGTTATTTTATTTTTTCCTTCAGTTACTATTCCCAACTGGCCAGCGGCCTGAAGCATCATGTCATATGAAACTTCCGACAATAACGGATAACAAGATTCAAAAGAATCAAAATAGCCTTTTTTTTCTTCTTCCGTCAATCCAGCCGTTTCTACAAAAGCCTCACCCATTTTAAAAACATACGCCGGAAACCCTCTAGTGAAAAAATCTCTACGTTTCATCATCCTACTCCCTGCTCCGTCGCCATTTATATTGTAAGTATAGCAAGCACAAAAGTGAAAACAAGAATATTTTGTCATCATTTCCCACTTCACAACTAGGTAAACTTCACAAAAGTTCATTGATTTTTCACACAAACGCCAAACTTTTTTGTTTAAATTTATGCTTTCTTTTTTAAAATATAAGCCTATTTCCTGTAAAACACTTGTTTTTAGCAAAATTAACTGATAATTTCTTGTATATATTGTTAATTTCAGTGATTTTTATGATATAGTATTTTTAGATAATGTAATAATATTTACTAAAAACGAGCAACTTAATATTCCCACTTTTCAAATAGGAATATTTTCATAAACAAATTTAATTGTTTTAAAATTAACTACAATTTCTTGAAGCAAAGTTGCTCCATAAAATCTCTAATTTATAGGAAAGAAGGTATCTATAATGAAAATTTCTACAAAATGCCGTTATGCTCTCCGTATAATGATATATTTAGCAGAGCACTATACCCTAGGCTATATAGCTGTAAAAGATATTGCCCAAGAAGAGTCTTTATCCCCTAAATATGTTGAGCAAATTATGAGTAAATTAACAAAAGCAGGCTTAATAATTGCTATGCGTGGTGCTCACGGCGGATATAAACTAGCTAATATACCCGCCAATTATAACGTTGGGCAAATTGTTAAAGCCACAGAAAGCTGGACAAACATCACTCCTTGTATGTCTTCAGAGAAAAATATATGTCCCCATTTTAAAGAATGTATCTCAGCTGACGTTTGGCATCTTGTTCAATCCACTGTAGAAGAACTATTAGATAACCTTACCTTAGTAGACCTTTTACGCATGCAACAAGATAAACTAGGCACACCCAGTCTTTACCTTACTTATCTGCTTCACTTAAAAAAATAATCTATACCTCTATATAATTTAATACATTAAAAAGCACTACCTTAAAGTTATTTTAAAATAACTTTAAGGTAGTGCTTTTTACATTTCTTTTGTTTTTATTGGGACCAGTACCACTTACCTTTTGCTATATCTATGACAGTATACTGCGTGATTATTCATAATACCAATTGCCTCTAAATATGAATACGTGGTAACTGAACCCATAAA
>JBAYAL010000289.1:0-3341 GCA_041669825.1 Eubacteriales bacterium
GCCTGGAAATCCCTGATACTATAAAAAGCTTTGCATTTGTCTTTTTGCTTATTGGGTTTGCAACCAAAGGGGGATTAGTTCCATTGCATATATGGCTCCCCTATGCCCACCCTGCAGCACCAAGCAATGTTTCGGCAGTAATGTCAGGTATTATGCTTAAAATGTCTGTCTACGGTGTAATTAGGTTTGTGATAAATATATTGGGGGCAGACATTATGTGGTGGGGTGTACTTGTACTGGTTATTGGTGTTGTTTCTACAATTTTAGGAGTTATGTATGCTCTTATGGAACACGATATTAAACGATTGTTGGCCTACCACAGTATAGAAAACATGGGTATTATCTTTATAGGACTTGGACTTGCTATGATTGCTGGAGTAAATGGTGCAAATACTTTGATGGCCTTATGTTTGACAGCTGCTTTATTTCATACATTTAATCATTCCTTATTTAAGAGTCTTCTTTTTATGGGGGCAGGATCGATTCAATATGCAACAGGTACGAGGGATATTGAAAAACTGGGTGGACTTATCAAAAAAATGCCGTATACTGCTTTTCTGTTTTTGATAGGCGCTATGGCAATATCGGCAATACCCCTACTTAACGGATTTGCAAGTGAATGGATGATTTACCAGGGTTTGTTTGCCAGTATTTTAGCTGGAGAGGGTGTATTGAGAATTTTGATGATAATTACAGTTTCCCTACTGGCTATGGCTGGAGCATTGGCTGCTTATTGTTTTGTTAAAGTATTTGGTATTTCTTTTCTAGCCTTGCCAAGAACCCAATTAGCGGAAAATGCCAAAGAAGTACCAAATAGTATGATTTTTGCAATGGGGGTCTTGGCTTTATTATGTATAGTAGCGGGAATTATACCTTCTGCTTTTATCTGGATGATAAATGGTATTACAGGAGAAATAATTGGTCGAAGTGTTACTTTTGGTGTATTTGATGTTTATAAATTGGCGAAATTTATGCCGCTTGGAGTTTCTTCCGGTATATCACCTGTAATAATGTTAGCAATACTTATTATTATTACTTCAGTGGTCGTGATATTAATTAAAACTCTTACAAAAGGTACAAGAGTAAGAAAATGTGGTACCTGGGATTGCGGGTTTAAACAAAATCTTACTTCAGGGATGGAATATACAGCTACGGGATTTTCCAAACCACTTAGAATTGTTTTCCGTTGGCTTTATAAACCAGAACGAAAACTTATTATTGATGAAATGGAAGGAAAATACAATATAAAAAGTGCTAGGTATGTTGTATCTACAAAATCAGTTTTTGAAGATTATTTATATAAACCTGTAATAAATGGGATATTGGAAATATCCGGTAGGCTTCGTTTTGCTATTCAGATGGGGAGTATTCACGCTTATCTGCTCTATATATTTGCTGTTCTAATAGTTATGTTAGTATATTTTACAAGGACTTGAGGAGGAAATAATTTATGAATTGGATTGTTAATCTTATATTGCAGGTTGGTTTTGCCCTCATCATTGCGCCTTTGACTTTTGGAATTATTAGTAAGATAAAGGCTTGGTCACAGCATAGAATAGGAGCCCCGTTTTTACAACCATATTACAATATTGCTAAACTTATGAAAAAAGACGTGCTTGTCTCAGATACAACTTCCTGGATTTTTCGGGTAGCACCATATATTTATTTTATATCTACTTTAGTAGCGGTAGCTATTATTCCGATTGTTCCCGGTTTAGCAATAAATGGATTTGCTGGGGATGCTATTTTTGTTGTTTATCTCCTTGCTATGGGAAGGTTTTTCTTGGTTATGGCAGGGTTAGATGCAGGAAGTACATTTGGTGGAATGGGTTCCAGCAGGGAAATGATGATTTCTTCGCTTATTGAGCCCTCAATTATGGCAGGACTTTTTACCATAGGTCTTACACCTGCTGTGCAATCACTAAATATTACAGAAATGTTTCAAAATTATAATTTGTTTGGTGCATCTGGATTTCTTTTGTTAGGGTCATTTATGATTGCAGTTATTGTGGAAACAGCAAGAATACCTGTGGATGATCCGTCAACACATTTAGAACTTACCATGGTACACGAAGCTATGGTGTTAGAGTATTCGGGTAGGAATCTTGCTTTGATAGAGCTTGCTTCAGCTGTGAAACAGATAGTTTTTTCAACTTTGATAGTAAATATTTTTTTACCATTTGGTTGTTCTGTAGGAGGCAGTTTGGGATTTTGTATTGATCTTGGATTTTATTTTCTCAAGATTTTAGGTATTACTATTTTTATTGGAATAATTGAGATAAACGCTGTGAAGTTCAGACTTTTCAGTGTTACCAATCTAGCAGCCATATCTTTTATTCTAGCGTTTATGGGTTTTGTAGCTGCTTTTGTTCTGGAAGGGGTTTAAGATGAGTTTGATGTTAAGTAAAGTTGTCAGTTTGCTCACGGTTGGATTTTTAATAACTGTTTTTTTGCTTGTTGGAAATAAAAGGCCGGCTTCATATATAAAATCTTTTCGTTTGCAGTCATTGCTCTTGGCTGTTTTGATCGGAGTTATAAGTATTAACAGAATGGTTGCTGAGAAACAATTTGAACCAATGCTCATTATTTGTGTGCTTACTTTTGTATTGAAAGTTGTTATAATTCCCAATATGCTCAAGAATTTAAGAGAAAAAGTAACCTATATAGTAGAAAAGGATTTTTATTTTAATATTCCTCTATTAGAGATTACATGTGCATTTATATATGTGATGTCTTGGTATGCTGCAACATTCATTTCAGTGCTGGATAACTTTGATCAAAGATTGTACTTTTCAACCGCTGTTGCTAGTTTGTTAATGGGTTTGTTTTTTATGATTACAAGAAAAAAGGCAATCGGACAAATAGTTGGCTTGCTGACAATCGAAAATGGAATAATTCTTGGCGCTATATTGTTAACATTTGGGATGCCAATGATTGTAGAGTTAGGTATCTTCTTTGATTTGCTTACGGCAGTTATAATTATGGGCAGTTTTGTTTTCAAAATCAGTGATACTTTTGAACATATTGATATGAATAAACTTACAAAACTCAAAGGGTAGGTGCTTGGGGTAGTAATGGAAATATATTTATTGTATTTAGTGCCGGTTATTGCGGTTATTATTTTATCTTTTTTAAAAAAGAAATTTTTGATGGATATTGTGCAGTTTGTTTCTTCGACTTTAGTATTAGGAATTTCTATTTTCGTTGCATATTTGGCTATGGTGAAGGGTTCTGTCAGCAACAATTTGGTTAGTGGAATTATTTATCTTGATCCCTTAGGTGGGCTTGTTTTAATAATTATAACTATTATTTTTTTTCTGGTAACTTTATATTCATTTTCA
>JBAYAL010000290.1:0-3329 GCA_041669825.1 Eubacteriales bacterium
CTGTTCATGTAGCTGGACTACCTTGTGAAATGGATGAAATAATGGCTATCGCCAAAAAATATGATCTATTTGTTTTGGAAGATGCAGCCCATGCGGTTTGTACCAAATATAAAGGTAAGATGGCTGGGTCAATAGGGGACGCAGGTTCATTTTCTTTTTATGCTACTAAGAATCTTGTTACTGGGGAGGGTGGAATGGTTACCACCAATAATGATGAACTGGCAGATAAACTGAGGGTCTATAGTTTGCACGGTATGAGCCGTAATGCTTGGAACCGTTATTCTGCTAAGGGTTCTTGGTATTATGAAGTCATGTATCCTGGGTATAAATACAATATGACAGATATTCAGGCGGCACTCGGTATGACTCAGTTGGCAAAATTGGACAAGATGCAGATACAAAGGAATGCAATAGTAGAACGCTATAAGGGAGCCTTTTCTAAGTTTGGGGAACTGGAACTGCCTGCTAAAAGTGATTATGTTCGTCATGCTTGGCATTTGTATATAATAAAGCTCAATCTGGATAAAATATCCGTAGATAGAGCAGAATTCATAGAAATGTTAAAAGAAGAAAATATAGGAACCAGTGTTCATTTCATTCCTGTTCATATGCATCCCTATTATAGAGATACTTATGGCTATAAAGAAGGAGATTTTCCCCAGGCAGAGAAGACGTTTGAGAGAATAATATCGCTACCTTTGTATCCTAGAATGGATGAGAAAGATATTTTAGATGTTATAGAGGCAGTGACTAGAATATTGGAAAAAGTAAGGAAGTAGGAGTGATAATCTTGTTTGCCAAAAGAATTCTAGATCTGGCAATATCCATTCCTTTGCTGATATTACTTATTCCCTTGTGGGTGCTTATTTTCATATGGATAAAAGCAGATTCGCCCGGACCTGCTGTATTTTGCCAGTCTAGGGTCGGAGTAAAAGGCACTATTTTTACCATTTATAAGTTTCGTACAATGGTTAAAAATGCAGATCTAGTAATGAAAGAAAAAATTGAACTGCTTAAAAAAAACGGGGAATTTGACCCAGCCACTTTTATTTTTCAGGAAAAAGATGATCCCCGAATAACTAATAGTGGTAGATTCTTAAGGAAAACGAGCCTTGATGAACTTCCTCAGCTTCTAAACATCATTAACGGAACTATGAGTATAGTTGGGCCTAGACCTGAAGTACCTGAGATAACAGAACAGTATACACAGGAACAATGCGTTAGACTAGATATGCCCCCAGGAGTAACAGGACTTGCTCAAGTAAATGGGCGCAGTGAGCTTACCCTTTCCCAAACATTGGAATATGATATTGAATATGTGAAGAAGTGGAATTTTTGGTTGGATATAAAGATATTATTTAAAACTGTAAAAGTTGTGTTTTCAGGAAAAGCAGCGTATTAAAATAATGAAGCTAAAACAACTAAAACAACTAAAACAACTAAATAGGTAAAACAAATGAACAAGTGAGTAAAAAACAAATAAGCTGTAACCATTAAAATTACTTGGTTACAGCTTATTTGTTTTATTATCTATTTATTATAATCTCAGTCTTTCCTTAATCAACGGATAAATTTCTGATGAACTTTCTTCATTAATCCAGCCCATTGACCAAGAACCTATTCCTCCTAGAGAGTATTTATTTAAGAGGTCAAGTTTGGCTCCCCAGCTAAGGTTGTCGTCAAAAAATGCTGTGCGTTGGCATCCGTCATCATCAGTGAATTTGAAGGTTGGTATTCCAATAGGGTCATCTTCTGTGGTATATCTGGTAATTACGGCATTTTTTTCGTTAGCAGTATCTATTGCTCCTGCTAAGCCAAAGGCGTAAGAAGTATAACCGTTATCAGTAGTTTTCCAGGCTCTGCCATAGTAAGGCATACCCATCAGAATTTTATTGGTGTCAGTAACTTGACTTACAGCGTAAGCCATAACCTGGTCTACCCATTCCAGTGGAGCTATAGGACCGGGAGCTGAGGTGGTGTAGTGCTTGTCATAAGACATAACCTGGAGATAATCAACATATTGGGCAAGATCGTGGTAATTGAAGGCTTTTAGCCACGGCTCTGCTGTGGGGGAAGTTCTAGAGAATACGGAAACAATTACAAGTTTGTTTTGGGGGTGAAGTCTTTCATATAGTTCTTTCATCAGACTGGTCAAGCCTTCTTCAGAAGAAGAAGAGAGAATTTCCAAGTCTACCAGAATTCCGTCAGCGTTGGTGTTTTTAATAAGAGTGTCCACGTTGTTTACTAGAGTGAGTCTTTTCGTACTGCTCTGAAGGATGCTGTCGGCTGTTTCCCCACTTCCACCTATTAGGGGGACTACCTTTGCGCCGTAGCTCTGTCCCAGTGCTACAATTTTTTGGGGATAATCAAGGGTTTCAAATCTGGAGCCAAATGATCCGTCGTCATTTAGAATTCCTGTAAAATTGGGCGAAAGAATATCAATATAGTCAGTCAGGTTGTCAGGTACATATGAAAGTTGTTTTACATAGGTAGAATAATTTCCTCGTCCATCCCAGAAATGAAGAGAAATACGGGGATGAAAAGTGCCGGTTCTGACAATGCTCTCGATTTCATAATTAATCACGCCCCAGCCTCCTAGAATAGAAAATTTATTTACTTCTGGTCTATAAGTATTCAAATAGGTGATGGTTTGTGAAGGAATGTCAGCTTTGGGGACAAGGAGGATTGGATTGCTATTTTTGGCTGCAAGGACTGAGCCAGCCAAGGCATCGGGAAAAGCAGTGCCAGTAGCTACTAGTATTTGGGATGTATCATAATCAAGACTGTTTAGAATAGCAATGTTTGTAAGATACCGATTGGCGCCACCAAGTCTGTCTACCTGGAAAGAGCTTTCAAGCTGTTCTTTTACATTAGGAGATATTACCCCTTCTCCACCAATCAAGGTAACCTTTTTGACTCCCAGAAGCTTTAGGGCATTTAGAGTAGCATCAGGTACTTTGTCTTTTTCAGTGAGGAGAAGAGGAATTCCTTTGGAAGCAGCGTAGGAAGAAATACTGAGAGCATCTGCGAAGGAAGAACCAGATGCCAGATAAGCCTGATCACTATTTTTTACAGCTGTAGTAGCGATAGAGGCTGCTGTTTCAAAACGGTTATTCCCCTGAAGTCGGCAGATTTGAAGGCCATTAGCTTTTAGTTCATTTTCAACATTATTTGTAATAGCACTTTGGCCACCTAGGATATATACTGTCTGGGTGTGAAGCCGCTTTATTTCTTCGAGCACTTCGGGACGAAGGCGATTTGATTCAGTGAGCAGCAGAGGACCATTAATAATTGCACTGTTGGCAAGCACAGCTCCAGCTAGAGCATCA
>JBAYAL010000291.1:0-3325 GCA_041669825.1 Eubacteriales bacterium
CTAACGAGCTCAGCTACATGTACATTTGCTATCTCACCTTTATCATTTCTATCAACATACAATAAGACCTTATTTCCCACATCAACATTTATATTAAAGGCAGTGTTATCAGAAAGAATATTCTCTGTTTCCATAATCTTACCTTTTTCTTCTCCACTAATTATTTCAATTTCAATAATCTGTTTGCGCATACTATATCCGCCAGTATTTTCTTCAGCTTCTTCACTTACTATTCTTAATACCTTTCCTTTTAAATACTCTTCATGTACAACCGCTTCGGAATTATTACTAAAATCAAAAGAGATAACCACCAAAGCTATCAAAAGGCTAACCGCTATTAGAAATACTATTAATTCTTTTGAATTAATTTTTTTATATTTCATACTATATTTTCTCCTTAAATGTTTCGCTAATTTCAATAATAATTTTACCTTTTCTCAACATCTAACGCAATATTCCTATCCTATCCAATAAATTTTTGTACCGAGATAAATTCGAAATTAGCATTAATTTTTATCAATTTTCCATAAAGAACAAATACTTAGTAATACAAAAAAACAACCGCCTTAGCCAACAGACTTTAAGCAGTTGTTAACCAATAGAACTCAAGACTAAATCATTCTAGGCTTTATAAATTCCTTATTCAAACTGTACAGCGGCTCCAATAACCCCAGGTCCTGTATGAACACCAATTACCGGACCAACCTGCGTAAATACGCTTGCTTCCATTTGAAAGGCATTCTCCATCATTTCCTTGAAATACATACCAGCTTGTTGGGCAGCTCCATGGGCAACCGCAAACGTGATATTTTTTCTTCCTTTACACAATTCCTGAAAAGCCTCAACTTGATTTTTTAATGCTTTATCCTGATTACGAGCTTTTCCATAACTGTGGTACACTCCATCATCACCAACCCTGACTATTGGCTTAATATTTAAAAAAGAACCTACAATACCATGGACTTTTCCAATTCTTCCGCCTTTTTGCAGATACTCCAATGTATTAACGGTAAAAAGAGTCTCAATATTATGTCTTGCTTTTGAGATCTTGTCAAGTACCATGGTACTATCCAATCCTTCTTTAATATTTCGAGCAGCCTCCATCACCATTAAACCTGCCCCTACACTTATAGTTTTAGAATCTACAATATGAATTTTACCTTTTAGCTTTTCTTTAGCTAAATTAGCAGCATTTAAAGTTCCACTTAAACCGGAAGATATATGAATTGAAATTACTTCTTTATATTCTTCAAGCAACTCCCGATATAAACGAATAAAATCTTCAGGAGAGGGCTGTGAGGTTCTAGGTAACTCTTCCTCAGCTTCAAGCCGTCTAAAAAATTCTTCGCTAGATATTTCTCCATCTACATATTCCTGTTGTCCGAATCTTACTTTCAAGGGAATAATATGAACTCCTGATTCTTTTTTCATTTCTTCTGTCATATCAGCTGTACTATCTGTAACCAATGCAATCTTTTTCATTAATATACCTCGCCCCTTAATTCAATTTAGGAATTAACTATTATAATTTTTTCTATTAAAAAATATCATAACTAACTTTAAACATCTAATTGTACAAATAATACCATTTATTGGTCAAAATTAAAAGCATACCTCTAAATACTTTCATTATTATGGGATACAGCGTTTTTCCCCCGCATTTTAGAATGATATAAACCTCTATCAGCTGCTACTAGCAATTCGTTTTCGGATTTTCCATCTTTCGGGAATTCCGCAACCCCTATAGAAACCGATATACCTTCTATCCCTTCTTTTATTTTTTTTCTAAATCTTTCCGCCACAAAAAGAACATCTGAAATAGTTGTACGGGGTAAAACTATTATGAACTCATCCCCTCCATAACGACCAAAATTGTCGATTTCCCTTATATTGTTTTTCGCAATTTGAGCAACTTTTTTTAAAACTCTATCTCCGCTAATATGCCCAAGAGTATCATTTATATTTTTGAAGTTGTCAATATCAAAAATAAGTATTGTGAAATGTTCAGCATTAGGTTCTTCTACCATGTTTTTGATTAATCCAAGTATTGCTTTTTTATTAAAAGCATTTGTCAAACCATCAATCCTAGCTAAATTCTGCAAATATTCGTTATGTTGTTCTATTTCTTTTACCCGTTTTTTAACTTCGATATTTATTGTTTTACTTAAGTCTCCAAGCTTTTCATTGGCCTCTTTTATTTTGTTAATATAAGGTTCTTTGTTTTTTTTGCACAAATAATAAAATAATAAAAAATAAGAAATACTTTTACCAATTACTAATGAAAATTGGGAATAAGCCGGAAACATAAGTAAAGCAGCTTGGCAAATCCCCATTATTAACAAAGCGCTATAGAATAACCCACCATCTTTAATCTCTTTTTTAGTCAATCCAATGATTATTATTGGACATAGAATAGCTAAAAATATTAGTATTTGAGTTAACCACAAAATATTGGAAACCTCATTTACATATCTTAAACCAAATAAAACCATTATTATATAACTAGTAATTAATAATAACTGCATTTGATAATTATTATGCCTACGCCATAATATGCAGAGCAATACTAATAAAACTAATAACAAAAAATCAGTATAATAAAGCAAAGATAATTGAAATACCGTTAATGGATATATCACAGTAAGAATACTTAACATTAACGGCACAGAAAAAGAAATCCCCAATATTCTTAAGAATGACCTCTTTTTATTTAAAGATAGAGCAAATGTAAAATTAGAGAAGGAAAAACAAATTACAACTAATAAGGCAATCTGTTCTGCCGTTTTAAGCAAAAACATGCAAAATTCCTTTCTTTTTTATTATTTATTTAATTATCATTATAGAATTATTTTTATTTTAATAAAAGATGTTGATCCGGATTTAGTGTCATTTATTTATTTGAAAATCTCCGATAAATAATATTATTAACTTAAAAACATATAATAAAAACCTAACTAAAAAACTTATTAATCAGGTTTAAATAGTCAAAATTAATTAACTAATTCGATTTTAATTTTCAAGTTCCAATTGCATCTTCACAAACTCTTCTAACAATAGTTCATCGTAATGCAGACCGGAAAAACGCTTTAATTCCTCTATCGCCTGTTCCATTGATAAAGCTTCCTTGTAAGGTCGAATAGAGGTCATAGCATCGTAGCTATCAATAATTCTTAAAATGCGGGCACCCAAAGGAATATCCAAACCCTTAATTCCATGTGGGTAACCACTTCCATCATAATTTTCATGATGATATAAGACAATTTCAATAAGTCCATCCAACGATTTCAAGGGACTTATTATTTCTGCACCCCATTCAGGATGCTGC
>JBAYAL010000292.1:0-3304 GCA_041669825.1 Eubacteriales bacterium
GCAATAACATAGGTTTCAAAACGCGCCCCATTACAATTATTAACTATTTGAACTTTTTCATTAGGAAAAATATCTGTAAGTTCCATAAGATAACTATCTATCGTAATACTCCCAACATAATCTAAATTTGCTTCAGTTACCCTTGCTCTGTGAATTTTAGATTTCATCATTGTTCTATTCATTTCTTTATACCTCCACTAAAATATTGTCAATAAGTCTTGTTTTTCCAAATCGTGCCGCTACCGCAATGACAACTGTATTATTTATTGTACCCAAAGGAGCTAAATTTTCTGCCCTTCGAATTTCAAGATATTCAATTTTAGCATTAGTCTTTTTTTGAATTCTATGTGTAATTATTTCTTTAATTTTTTCAACGTTTTTTTCACCACCAAGAATTATCTTTTTTCCTTCCTGAAGTGCCTGGTATAATTCTGGCGCTTGTTTCCGTTCTGTTTCGCTCAAATAAAGATTTCTAGAACTTAATGCCAATCCATCTTTTTCTCTGATTGTAGGAACAGCAATAAGCTTTACAGGAATATTTAGATCCCTTGCCATTTGTTTGATTACCATAAATTGCTGATAATCTTTCTGCCCAAAGTAAGCCACATCAGGCCTTACTATATTAAATAATTTTGCTACTACTGTTGTTACCCCTTCAAAATGTACAGGCCTCGACGCCCCACACAAATCTTCCGTAATCCCAGAAACCTTCACTGTTGTCAAATTTTGACCATCTGGATACATTTCCTCAACTTCTGGCGCAAATACTATATCCACTCCTGCTTCCTCAGCAAGCTTAATATCGTTAATCATGTTACGGGGATATTTTTCATAATCTTCATTAGGACCAAACTGTATAGGGTTCACAAAAATACTCATCACTATATAATATTTTTCATGATCCTCATCATCTGCTCTAGCCACTCCTATCATTGAGAGATGCCCAGAATGCAAATATCCCATAGTTGGAATAAGGATAATAGTTTTCCCAAGTTCCCTTGCTTTTTCAATATTTTCTCTTAATGGAGAAATATACTCTGTAATTTTCATTTTATTCACTCCTGTTGCTAAATTTTTAAACTGCGCTATCGAATTATTCTCTATATAAATGTTTTAAAAGGTATTTATTATATCTATAACATCCTCAAAAACAAATTATTATCCGACTAGATCCTCTTGTTTCCTTAACTCAGAAGATGTTCAAACTCCCTTTGTTCTTTAATGCTATAAGCCTGTCCATTCATTATTTTTCTTTCTTCTCCCATTTCCAAAGCTAGCCTACCCAAGCTTTTATACGCATCCTGAAGTTCCAAAGGAATTTGTTCCAGGTGTTTAGCAACTACTTCTGTATCTCCTCTCGCTATGGGACCCGTGAGTGCCAAAGGTAATCCGACATTTTCAATATTTTGGAATGACCCTTTCATCAAAGGAAGAAGTGACTCAATGGCATCGTCTTTGCTAATCCCAGCAAGAGTAAAAAATTTTACTGCTAATGAGGCAAGTGAAACCATATAATTCGAAGCAGCAACTGCTCCAGCGTGATATAAGGCCTTATTCTGTGGTTTTATTCTATGTGGAATTCCTCCAATATTTTTTACGAGAATTTCTCCAAACTGTTCAATCTCCCTATCTCCCCCCTCTATTCCAAAATGCGTACCATTAATAAGAGTCAAGGCACTTTCAACATCGGCAAACGCCTGCAAGGGATGAATTGATAGATATCTAACCGATAAATTAGCATCTCTACACATCACTCCAGCCTTAATTGCCCCCGAGCAATGTACCCAAACCTGTCCAGACAAATGTTTTTTTAGAGCAGAAAGTTCTTCGGCAACCCTTTCAATCTCACTATCTTGAGTAGTAATAAAGATGATATCTGCCTTCTGAACAATCTCTTCCAACTGAAGGTGGTCTCGATAAATATATTTTGTAAAATTATAATAAGAATTTCTACTCCTTGTATTAACTCCTATACATTTGTATCCTGCTTCTTCCAGCAACAAAACTATCGCTGTTCCAACTACTCCAGTTCCTATTACTGCAAATTTTTTATTATCCACATTATTCTTATACAATAAAAAACACCTCTCTATAGTGAAGGTGCTGCTTTGTGTTTTATATAAATTTCTAATAGCATAAAATCGCAAGCATACTGCCTTCACCGTCTCAGTTTAAGTATCCAAGCGGTTAATGCATTATTACCAAATTATATCAATGTTATTCAAGAACTTAAAAGGTACAATTCCCAAAAGATATTGTCCTTTGTATTTGTTAATTATATGATAAAAACAAATAATTACAATGCTTTTTATTAAAAACCTTACCCCTGCAATAATTAGGATTTCAGCCTAATTTGCTTACTATACCTTGTCCCTGTGCTTCGCTAACAGTTTTACCTGATAGCAAAACATAATTTGGGTCTAATTCACGCAGTGGAGCAAGCACAAATTCTCTCTCTTCCAATAAAGGATGCGGGATTGTAAGATCCGGTGTTTCGCAGGTATACTGTTCATAAATTAGTATATCTATATCTATTATTCTTGGCCCCCAACGTTTATCCCTTTTTCTTCCTATTTCGTTTTCGATTCCTTGACATAATTTTAATAAATTAGGGGGATCGAGTACTACATCTATTTCTATTACGATATTCAAAAAACTAGCCTGATTAGCAAACCCCCAGGGCTCTGTTTCATAATAACTTGATATTTTTAACACATCTATACTTTTGTGACCTCTAAGTTTATCTATTGCTTCCTCAAGGTTCTTTTTTCTATCCCCCATATTACTGCCAAGACTTAGATAAGACTTCATAGTTTATTCTCCCTGTAGATTTCTATTGATATATCTTCAAAAATTCCAGGAACTGGTGCATGCGGCTTGTGAACTTCTATTTTTACAGCTTTGCAATCAAAATCCCTTAAAATAATTTCTGCAATATTTTCTGCTAGTGCCTCCAAAAGTTTGTATTGCTTTTGTTCCATAAATTCTTTTATTACTTTATATACCTCAGCATAACTTATAGTATCACGAATATCATCCGTTTTACCGCCTTTCATGATATGCAAGTATATATCTACATCGACCACAAATTTTTGTCCTATATTTCTTTCTTCAGACATAACTCCATGATAGCCATAAAATTCTAACCCCCTCATATGAATTATATTATTGCCCCACATAATTTTGACCTCTTTTCATCCTTAATATAACATCGGCCATCATAACAGCTTTTCTATTTTCTTTTACATCATGAACCCTCAATATGTCTACTCCTGCAGCAATTCCAATAACACTGATTGCAATA
>JBAYAL010000293.1:0-3290 GCA_041669825.1 Eubacteriales bacterium
ATAACCCAACACCTGTCCTAGGTTGTCGTGCATATTTCTTGCCATTTGCTCCCTTTCCTGTAGGGCGGCCAGCTTTCTCTGCTGCTTCAGAAACTCCTGCTGTGCCCGTTTTTTGCACGTGACCTCATGAAAAACCACAAGCCTTGCTATCACCTGTCCGTTATTGTCCGCCAAAGGCGAAAACAAAGCCTCATAAATTTTCTCAGACTCTCCAACCACCTTGGTAAATTCGCAATAATCTACCGAGCAGTCTTTACACGCTATTAAAAGCTCCGGCATCTTAGAAAACAGTTCGCTTACCGTTATAATCAATTTTTTTGAAATATTAAGCTCTACAATTCTTCTAAAAGCAGGGTTGATATCCAGTACCCTTCCCTGCAAGTCCATCACCATCACCCCTGTATCCATTGTCTCAACTAATGTAGCGCGCGCCAATGGTACAATATCAAAAAGCCGATAACGATAAATGCCCCACGCAATAATTAAACCAGCTGGTCCAAAAAACACAGGCGTCAAATCAAATTTTTCCACAGGACTAAGGCCTAAAATATACATAAGATTAGGCAATATGATCAGGATTATTCCTGTAAACAGTGCGGCAGCCTGTTTCCTGTGAACCTTGTTTTTGGAAAACATCGCCATAATTGTCAGGACCAGAGCCGCTATATTTACGGAATGCGAATATAGCATATGGATATAAAAAACAGGTCCGTATTTTTTTGTGATGACCGTAAAAGGACCGCTGTAATCAAGATGCATATCATACCTGATCAAACCGTACGTCCTATCGGTCCACACAAGCAGGAATACTATCATAGGTATTACGGCAACCCAGAATATTTTTTTATTTCTAATCCACCTGTCATAGCCTGTAAATTGCATGCACAAAGCCAGAAGAGCAACAGGAGAATAGCAGTAAGCAAAGTACTGGATGTTTGCCCAAAAAAGTTTTGTGGCAAAATCAGTACCTGCCATCTCAAGGGCATTTGCTAAGGACCATATCGTCACTACAAACATACTGAGTATAAAGCTAGTGGTACCTTTAACATTGCGGCGAACCAGAAATGCATATAGTCCGAGTGACAATGATACAACGGCAGAAATTACAAGCGGCCATATATAAGGTATGTAATGAAATTGCATGATTCTTCCCCACTAAATACATTTTATAGTTATCAAATATCATTTTCTAAGTTAATTTTCCTTTATTTCTCAATTGTTTTACTAGTCATGCCATAAAGTTTTATGTAGCAAAAAAAGCATGGCTTAATCGTAGCAAACAATCCGACCAAATGTCTCTTCATTGCATAGGGCTCCGCTAATCAAGTGAACAACGGTAATCAATCCTAACCTATTTCCCTGGTCGTCACGAACTGGCGTTGCCGTTGCCAAGAAGGAACTACCTCGGAACCAAATAAAAAAATCACCATATTATAACTATTTTGTAGTAATTAGCCCTTACACAGCCTAATTACATTTGAATTAACCAAATATATTTTAAAAACAGACAGGAAATCTTGCTTATTATTAAAAGAAATTATCATTTCTAGAAAACACCTTCATTAACAGTCGTACATGCATTTATGTTATTAAAATCCGCTGTTTGGAGCTTTTTTTCTTTTATCAGTTAATTCTAATTATACGCTAGCAATTGGAAATATTCTACATCGTTTATAGCTCAAGGACTAGATTTTATTTTTATAATAGACCAGTAAAACATTAGCTACCCGTTCATCAATTGATTATTTGCCTTTATAGAAAATTCATCTTTTCCTTTCAAACTATTAATATTTTTTCTTTAGAAAACATTGCTATATTTTACAAAAGAGATATTTCAAAAAGAATCCGTCCTCTTGGCTTCCAGAAATTAACTTCATCACAATTTACCTATTTTAAGGTCTTGAACCAATCAACATCTGTGATTCCAATATGCATTACGCTCCCCTAATTATCAGAAGTCCAATAAAGCAATTAACTACTTTACTCTCCGCAAATAATTTGTCTGCTTTCTTTTTTTTGAAGAAGAAGCTTGTTTTTTGTATAGTTTGCGATTACGCCGTATTGACCAAAATCCATATATTATTACTATAAACAAAGCAATTATAAAGTACAAATATTTCATACATATCTCCATTTCGTTACCAATTTATTATAAATTAAACATTTTCATAAACATTAAGATTGATTATGATTTCCCCTATGATTTTAAAAGAAAGA
Source organism: Eubacteriales bacterium (assembly GCA_041669825.1). Lineage (GTDB taxonomy): Bacteria > Bacillota > Desulfitobacteriia > Desulfitobacteriales > Syntrophobotulaceae > JBAYAL01. The sequence goes on from JBAYAL010000293.1 coordinate 2,218, forward strand.
GGGAGCAAAAGATTTATAACACTCCAAATTTTCTATACTTTGAAGTTCAAAAAAATACCTGTTAAATCAAGGGTTTAACAGGTCTAGAAGTTAGAGTTCTAGAAGTTAAAGTGCTAGCACCCCCATGACTCATACAGTTGGTTTCCCAGTCTACTTATTATCTTTATACATTCCCGAAATTTCAATAAATTCTGCTTCCCTACGTAAAAAAGCATCAACAATATCAGGATCGAAATGAGTTCCTCGTCCCTCTAAAATGATATTTTTGGCCTCCTCATGGGTAAATGCATTTTTATAAACTCGCTTACTAATCAAGGCATCATACACATCACTCAGGGCCATGAGCCGTCCCGATATGGGTATTTCATCCTTCTCTAAGCCTCTTGGATACCCCGTACCATCCCATTTTTCATGGTGCGTTATGGCAATTTCCTTCGCTAGGGTTAAGAAAGAATCTTCTCCTAATTCGTTTATTCCGACCATTAAGGATTCTCCACCATAGGTTGTATGTTTTTTCATTTCTTCAAATTCTTTTTCTGTTAACGGTCCAGCTTTAAGAAGAATAGTGTCTCTGACACCGACTTTGCCAATATCGTGCAAAGGGGCTGATTTATATAACAATTCAATATATTCTTTTGTTAAAACATTTCTATATTTATCCTTACCTTGTAGTTCTCGAGTCAAGACTTTGATATATTTCTGGGTTCTTTTAATGTGTTCACCTGTCTCCGTATCTCTAGTCTCTGCTAAGGCAGCTAGACAGTATATTGCAGCAGAGTTCGTTCTTTCCAGAAGATCAGTTCTTTCCTTTACTTTTTCTTCTAAAATAAGATTCTGATTTTCCAAAATAAGACGCGCTTCTTCAACCTTAAGATGCGTTCTAACTCTAGCCTTCACTTCAACAATTTCAAAGGGCTTCGTCACATAATCCACTGCACCCATAGAAAAGCCTTTGGTCTTGGAATCACTATTGGCAATTGCCGAAAGTAGAATAATCGGAATATGCTCCCACTTTGGGTTTTCCTTGATTGTTTTTAAAACTTCGTATCCATCCATCTCCGGCATCATGATAT
>JBAYAL010000294.1:0-3290 GCA_041669825.1 Eubacteriales bacterium
GAATAAAAATGATGATTTTTATCAATCTTTGAGAGAAAAAATTAGAGAGTATTTTAAAAGTGATGAGGGTAAATCAAACAAATATGCGGAATATATTTTAATTGCTCCAGATCTTTTTCATCTGCTTTGCAAGCTAGCCCTCGATAAAGATGTAAATGTAGAGAATAAAGCCAAACTAGCAATAGCAATTGCTTATTTTGTTTCACCAGTTGATCTAATTCCTGAGCTATTAATGGGTCCGGCAGGTTATATTGATGATATAGCTGTTGCAGCCTATGTTATTAATTCAATTATAAATAAAACTGATCCAGAAGTTGTGGCTAAACATTGGGCTGGAGAAGGAGATATTCTTCTTAAAGTTGAAGAAATTTTAAAGATGGCTGATAATATGGTCGGATCAGGTGCCTGGAATAAGATAAAAGGGATGTTCAAGAAGTAGTGCTATAAGGTCGAATTTACTATCTAAATACATACGTATTTAGATAGTAAATATGGTGTGTATAAAAACAAGGACAATATTGTTATTAATAGGAACAAAAAAATTAAATGCCTCTGACGGGAGAAATTATGGAAATAGAACGTTTTACAGAATGGTTAAAACAGAACGGGATTTCTAGTTATGAAAATTACATTAGTCGTCTTAAAAATGTTGAGGATTTTTAAAGAAATCTCGATGAACACTTTATTGCAGATAAGTGCTCAACCTTGCTTGAAAGGTTTCAATAAACCAGTCACAGTCACCAAAACAACCTTCCATATGCTTTTTTCCATTTTCAAAATAGCTAATACCTTGACCACAGGGACAAAATTTTTTGCTATTTGATTGGTATTTCATAAATCCTTCATATTTGATTTTTCCGGATGGATAATAAGTCTTTTTCCATAGTACATCATATTTTTAGATCATAATATACCTCCAAATAATTATATCTCAGTGAATCCTCCTGCAAACCTAACTACATATAATTTAACTTCATTATTTGTATGCATACACGATTTCAAAAACTGCACGCTTATAAAAAAGATGGAGTAATATCATTTTAGTACAGTCAGAAAACTTGTAAAACTGGAAAATGCCATGAAACGCAAGAATGGAATCATTTTTTGCTACATTAAAGAAAGTATATGTAAATTTAAAATCGAAAACATGAGTATGGATATAGTTAAAAGTTCACTTGATTGATGGGATTAATATATGTGGGCTATTATTGCAATCAGGCATTAATATTATCCTTTTTGGTTTAAGATTGATATTAAAATCAATAAAGTCAACAAAATGTACTAATTGATGCATAAATTATTGACGCTAGTCATATAATAAAGTATCATTGTATTATAAAGAGGTGATGCAATGAGCGAGTTTTATAATCAAGACTATTATAAAGAGCAAATTGCAGCAGTTTTGACAACGATACAAGACTGTGTTAGAGAAGGTAGATTTATAATATCAAAAAATGAGAATAGGCAAGAGAATATTGATTTTATTAATGACTATAACATAGGTAGCAAAAAACAGAAGGAATTTTTGCTGAAAATAGAGGCGGAAGATTTCTGCTACTCTTTACAAAATACGAATATTGGATTTGAACATGAAATATTATATGTATTTTGCCCGCAAGTTTCGGTATTCAATTTTGATGATATTGAAGAGCAGGTAAATATTTATACAAAATTTAATCTTATTGATATAAGTAATGGAAAGCGTGCGATTGTGATATCCTTCCATAAAAGAAACAAGCCAATTGATTATCTATTTAGATGATTAGTTGTAAATTAAAGGGGGATGCTTTATGGAAAGAATTGAGGCATTTTGTGAAGAATGCAGAAAAGATGTTGAATATTCTTTGGAAACATTATTGATGAAGGGAAATCTTAAAGGTGAGAAATATGAATATATCGGAGAAAAAGCCTTATGCAATACGTGTGGAAGTGAAGTTTATGTAGCGGAAGTTGAAGATAAAAATCTTAAAGCGTTATATGATGAATATCGTCAGAAAAATGGGATAGTATCTTTGGAGAAAATTTTAGAGATTCCTCAAAGATACAATATTGGGAAACGACCCTTGTCATTACTTTTGGGCTGGGGGGAAATGACGTTTTCCAGATACTGTGACGGGGATATGCCCACAAAGCAATATTCTGAGATGCTTCAGCGGATTTATGATGAGCCTAAATACTACAAAACTTTATTAGTGACAAATAAGGAAAATCTTAAATCACAACATGCTTACGAAAAAAGCATGAGAAAGGTACAGGAGTTGTTGGGAGACGAGACAAATACAGAATCAAAATTGGATTTAATTATACAGTACTTGCTTTTTAGATGTGAGGATATCACTCCTTTAGCAATGCAAAAAGCACTCTATTATTTCCAGGGTTTCTATTATGCGTTTGAAGGAATGTTCCTTTTTAAAGAAGACTGCGAAGCGTGGGTTCATGGGCCGGTATATAGAAATGTATATAATAGATACTCTTCATATCGTTTCGACCCGATTGAAAATGTAGAGGAGTTTGATGAATCAGTTTTTACAACAGCCGAGGTAGCTATAATGGATAGCGTTATTAAAAACTTTTGTTGTTATAGTGGGAAAACTCTAGAAGCATTTACACATATGGAAAAACCTTGGTTAAGCACTAGAGAAGGATTACCAGTTGATGCGCATTCAGATCGCATTATAGATAAAAAATTGATTGGGAAATATTTTAATGCAGTTAAAAAAAAATATTGTATGCTTACACCAGGAGATATGGTGAGCTATTCAAAAGCGATTTTTGGACAGATTAATTAGTCTTTGTGTCAATTTAATGAGATTTTTTCGAGATGAAAAACACCATTAGTTTTACAGATATCTTTAGAGAATTCAAAAGTGCATCAAATTCGGAGCTCTTAGAGGTTTTATCAGCCCTCTCTTTTTGTTGAAATCAAAGGGGAAGAGAGGGTGAAATGCGTAAAAACTATTTCGTGAAATTAGTAAGTTATATGAAGAACGTCTATCACGTTGAGCGTGGTTTGAATAAACTTTCTGACGAAAGAGTTAACCCAACTTATAGCACAGGTCAAGTTATAATGCCTGTGTTTCTTGTTTAGAATAAAGAGTTTTAATGAACTCGATTTTCTAATAGCTCAAAAATTTCCTGACTGGTTGTGAAACGATTATTGGCAATGTATGTGATTGCCAAAACATTAAATAATTGCTGATTTTTTTCGCACAATTTCATTTTAATCACTCCCGTTATTTAAAATACATATCATTAAACCTTATTACATATATACATACACGACTTCAAAA
>JBAYAL010000295.1:0-3287 GCA_041669825.1 Eubacteriales bacterium
ATCAAGCTGAGGCTTTACATTTCCTCCATTACAATACTGAATTAACCCTCTTTGCTCATTGAACTCTCCCTGCCCCAGCATCGGATTAAAAAAGTATTTAGCATTTCCAGCCCCATCAGGCATCTGGTGATTATACACTTCATAGTAAAAGCGTTTTACAAACTCCACACACTGCCATTTATAACCATAATAATATCCACTATCACTAAAATTCAATCCATGACTGGACATATAATTTGTTCCATTGGAATAAACAGCTATTCCTTTATATTCGTCTATCTTAGTCCCTTCATCCACGCTGGCCTGAGGAATCAAATTTTTATCTTGATAATTTTTGTTAGGCAATATCGACACAGAAGCTCCATAACTTTCATGCATATCTATCCCATTTGATATATCTATCTGCTTCTTTATTATTAATTTTGTTCCTACTACAGACAATAGCATTAGCAATACCAAGCTAATAAACAGATAGATTTTTTTCCTACCTTCTATTCTTTTCATTCTTTACCACCTATACTGTAATATATATTGCGAATTTTCTTATCATCTAATTATAAAATTTCATTTATATATTATATTAGTTTTTTTACAGGTAATCAAATGAAACCTTTTCCATTTTAAATTTCTCTCTAATTAAATATAATCTACATAAATAGAGCTATACTCTTAACCCTATTGCTCTTTTACGTTATAATAACAATATCAAAATTTGTGAGGTGCCATATGATTCGTACAATAATTTGGTTTTTTTATTTTTGGCTATACTTAATAGCTATCCTTCCGGCTCTATATAAAGCCAATCATCTAGCAAAAAAAGGTAATACTAACGAACGAGACCAACTAGTTTACCGTGTAGCAAACAGATGGGCTCAATCAATGGTTAATATGACAGGTTCCACCATTAAAGTTACCGGCAAAGAACATGTTCCTGCTAACACCGCGGTTGTATTTGTCAGCAACCATCAGGGGAATTTTGATATTCCCATTCTAATAGGCTTTATCAACAAACCCAAAGCATTTATCGCCAAAATTGAACTCCTAAAACTACCCCTGATAAGAAGCTGGATGAAACATTTAAACTGCGTCTTTATGGATCGTTCTGATATGCGCCAATCTCTAAGAACTATAAAATTGGCCTCTGATTATCTAAAGGAAGGCTACTCTATGGTCATTTTTCCAGAAGGTACCAGAAGCAAGGGAAATACAATGGGAGATTTTAAACCTGGAAGCATTAAACTAGCTTTAAAAGCTGAAGTTCCAATAATTCCAATTACCATTCGGGGCTCGTATAAAATCATGGAGCAAAATAGATTCGGCATTACTATGAAACCTGCTATTGTAGAAATAATTATCTCTGAACCTGTTTCAACGACAAATCTAACAAAAGAACAAGCAAAAGAACTACCCGACAAGGTAAAAGAAATAATTCAAAACAACTTAAATTAATTTTGCAATTTAAATACTACTTGAAATTAGAAAGGGATTATCCAATGAGCATTCTAACCGTAAAAAATTTAAGCCATGGGTTCGGAGATCGAGCAATTTTCAAAAACGTTTCCTTCAGACTATTAAAAGGTGAGCATATAGGACTAATTGGGGCCAATGGTGAAGGTAAATCAACTTTTATGAACATCATTACAAGAAAACTTGAACCTGATGAAGGACAAATAGAGTGGGCTAAACGCATGCGCGTTGGCTACCTTGATCAACACACAAAACTTGAAAAAGGAATGACTATTCGTGCTGTTCTAAAAACAGCCTTTAAATATCTTTTTGACTTAGAAGCTGAAATGAATAATATATGTGACAAAATGGCTGATGCAAACCCAACTGAGCTAGAAAAACTTCTCGAAAGTATGGGAACAATTCAAGATGTACTAAACACAAATGACTTTTATATAGTGGATTCAAAAGTAGAGGAAATAGGCCGTGGTCTGGGTTTACATGACGTAGGACTTGACAAAGATGTAGACGAATTAAGCGGCGGACAAAGAACAAAAGTCCTTCTTGCCAAACTTCTGCTAGAAAAACCAGATATTCTTCTTTTGGACGAGCCCACAAACTATCTAGATGAACAACATATTGAATGGCTTAAACGTTACCTTCAAGAATACGAAAATGCTTTTATCCTAATTTCCCACGACATTCCCTTTTTAAACAGTGTCATTAACCTCATATACCATATGGATAATCTAGAATTGAATCGTTATGTCGGGGATTATAACTACTATTTAAATATGTTTGAAGCAAAAAAGCAACAAGTAGAATCAGCTTTTAAAAAACAGCAACAAGAAATTTCTCAACTTGAGGATTTTGTGGCCCGAAACAAAGCTAGGGTATCTACCCGCAACATGGCAATGTCCCGACAAAAGAAACTAGATAAAATGGATCGAATAGAAATTACGAAAGAAAAGCCAAAACCAGAGTTCAATTTCAAAACATCCAGAACCTCCGGCAAACTTGTTTTCGAATCAAAAAACCTGATAATCGGATATGATGAACCTCTTTCAAACCCTTTAAACTTATCTGTTGAAAGAGGTCAAAAGATTGCCCTTACAGGAGCAAATGGAATAGGAAAAACGACTCTTCTCAGAAGTATTCTGGGAGAAATCCAGCCCGTCTCTGGCACAACTGAACTAGGAGACTACCTTCATATCGGCTATTTTGAGCAAGAAATGAAAGGAGTAAATCACAACACCTGCATCGAAGAATTATGGCAGTCTTTTCCCTCCTATTCGCAGTTTGAAATACGCTTTGCCCTTGCTAAATGCGGATTAACAACAAAGCATATAGAAAGTAAGGTGCTTGTCCTTAGTGGCGGCGAACAAGCCAAAGTCCGACTTTGCAAACTCATAAACAAAGAAACCAATTTTCTTTTATTGGATGAACCAACTAATCATCTAGATGTTGATGCAAAAAGTGAACTGAAACGAGCCCTTCAAGAATATAAAGGTACTATCCTCCTAATTTGCCATGAACCTGAATTTTATAATGATATAGTATCTGACGTCTGGAATTGTGAATCTTGGACAACTAAACTCGTTTAAATATAACAGGGATTGCCGAATTTGATTCTTTGTAAAAAGATCATTTTTCTGCAATCCCTGTTTATTATTTCTGCTTAATGAATATGGACAGGTGTTCCTTGTGGGATATTATCATATATCCACTTAGCTTGGTCCACTTCTAGCCTTATACAACCATGAGAAGCTGGACTACCAAGTTTTTTCTCTTCCTCTTCGATAATATTTTTATTTTTATCCATAGGTACAGAATGGAATAGA
>JBAYAL010000296.1:0-3284 GCA_041669825.1 Eubacteriales bacterium
AGCCTTTTCAATTCTTTCATAGTTATACTGACTATTATTCATAGCTAAATTATCTACTAAATCCTTATATATCATGGAAAACACCTCGCAACAACTGTATTTACAATTATTTTTGCTTATTATCTGTCACTCAGTACCCTATACTGAATGGAATCGGTCAGATCGAGCTTAACTTTAGAATTGTTTAATTTGATTAAAAAAGGATCTATCCCACCTTGACAGTTTAGCAACCCTAATTCCTCCAATATTTTAGCACATATCAATTCATCATATTCTTTTGATTTATCAGGATGCCATATAAAAGGATTGGCCTTCTCAGAATTATTTTTAAATTCTTTAAACAGGTTAACCAAATAAACCCTCTTAACAAACATTCTATCACTATTACCTAATTTGTTGTCAGATATTTCATTATCTATATTCGGAACGGCGATTATTTCTTCGCAAGCATCGCTCTTCCGAATATCTTTAACAATTAGCTGCAATCTTACTTCTTTATAATAAGTGTTAAGATCCAAGGTGAAAATTATATCCACATTCTTAATTCCCTTAATTTCGTCTAATCTATCACCCATATTAAATGCTAGAGCTTCAATCTTCTCTGACCCAATAATTATTTTCAAATGTTTTTTTTCTTTACCAATACAGAATACATCTACTAAAGTTATATTTATAATAGCAAATATTGGTGAAGGATTACCTGCTCCATAAGGAGCCATCTGTTCTATTTCTCTGTGGAGGTTCATTTTTAAATCTTCCACACCTATAAGAGAGTCAATCTTTATTTTTTGCTGAAACAAAGACTCTTCCAATTCAAGTGCCCTATCATTTAACATCTCAGAGAACATTTTAATATTATTTACTGGAATTGTAAAACCAGCAGCGAACTCATGCCCTCCATATGTTTCAAGTAGTTTAACCTGTGAGTCCAATTCATTTAAAACATGATACCCAGGAATACCCCTTGCAGACCCTTTTCCGAATTCTCCTTCTTCAGATATGATAAAAACTGGCCGATAATATTTTTCCACCAATCTTGAAGCAACTATACCTATTACGCCCATATGCCAGCCTGCAGAAGATAATACTATTACTCTAGGTAGGGGTTTTTCAGCTAATAACAATTCAGCCTGCGCTAATATTATCTTTTCAATATTTTGCCTTTGTGTATTTTCTTGTCCAAGAATTTTAGCAATTCTCAAAGCTTCATCATAATCTTCCTCTAAAAAAAGATTCAAAGCCAAATGGGCAGTATCCATTCTTCCTGCTGCATTAATTCGGGGAGCAGCTACAAAGGCTATTTGTCCTGCTTTTATTTTTTTTCCCTGCAAACCACAGTCTACAAGTAAAGCTCTAAGACCAGTATGATCAGTTTGTTCCATTCTTAACAAGCCATATTTAACAATAATACGGTTTTCACCAGTTAAGGGAACGACATCTGCTATGGTACCCAAAGCTACAATATCTAAATAGGAATTTTCAAGATAATTAATACCCTTTTGAGTACGATAAACATGAAATAAGGCCTGTACTAGCTTAAAAGCAACACCTACCCCGGCCAAATCTTTATAGGGATAACCAGAATTATCAATTTTAGGATTTAGTATTCCAACTGCATCAGGAAGTTCACTCAAAGGTTCGTGATGATCTGTAATTATTACATCTATTCCTAATGTCTTTGCTAATTCAATCTCTTTTACAGCAGTAATTCCACAATCAACAGTAATTATCAGACTTACATCTTTCTCAGCCATTTTTTCAATAGTTTTGCTGTGCAAGCCATAGCCATCTTCTCTTGTGGGAATATGCACTATTACATTAAAGTCTAACTGATTAAAAGCCTTAAACAGTAAGGCTGTACTAGTAATTCCATCAACATCATAATCACCGTATATAAGAATTTTTTCCTTATTTTTATGAGCATATTCTAATCTATCTAAAATTTTCTCAATATCTTTAAATAGAAACGGGGAATGAAAGTTAAAAGCTGATGGACTCATAAATTCTAATAAATTTTTATTATTACAAAATCCTCTTTTAGAAAGTATTTGAGAAACAGCTCTCGATAAACCAGTCTTTTCATTAATCACCCTACTGTTTTCCCTGTCACCTTCATAAAGAGACCACAATTTATTCATATCTTTTCATCTCCAGACTTGTCTATTATATGTCAGTCTGAAAACTACTTTCAAGCTAAAGAATCAACTTATCTAACTTTTTTCATAAAAATTGCAATTTACTTCACCAAATAACACTTTTTTTAACAAAAAACCACAAAAAGAAAACACTAAATTAACAAATTTCCACATATCAACAAAAATACAGCAATTATACTTCTCCATCCTAAGCATAATAACAGCCAATTGATTTTAAAATTTTTTATGGATAATAAAATAGGCAGTCCTATAACTGCCGTCCATATAAATAATAAGAAAAATATTGGAAAGAAAATACTTAAAAAAGAAAATGAAACTATCCCACCAAATGATTTTTTAAGTAATATTAGTGAGTTGGCTTTTTTGCTTAAAATATAGTCGACGAGACATCCAATGACAAATATAAATATTATAATAGTTTGCCAAAACCAAGTTTGTGTTTGATTTTGAACATAGTTAATAATACTAAGAATAAGAAATGGCAGTATATATCCTTTATACCCATAAATTAAAGAAATGCACGCAATAAAAAATAATAAGATCTCTAACAAAACCAGAATAATAAAATTCATTACTTCACCATTAATAATTATATTTATATTTTCTAGTTTTTGTATTATTACCTTAAATATGCAAATCATTGAGAAATTTTACCTAATATTTCTACTTTTTATATCTACCCCATGACAATTTACCCTTTTTGTATACATCAGAGAAAGAAGTTGCTAATTAATTATCAGCAACTTCCAAAATGAATTTACTATTTTTATTAAAAATGCCCTAGCTAAAACAGGAATACACTATACTAAGATTAGCAAGTTGGTTATTTATATATCTTTTGCAGGATGAGGTCCTCTGCATATAGCAATTTTGCCTGTTCGTACTATCTCAATAATGCCATAAGCACTCAACATCTCACAAATAGCATCAATTTTAGTTTCTTCACCAGATAACTCTATAATCATAGTTTCTTTATTCACATCTACAATATGAGCCCTAAAAATTTCAACAATATCGATGATATTAGATCTATTCTGTGGATTAGCCCTAACCTTAATCATTGCCAATTCTCTGTGAACCCTTTCTTCACCAGTCAAATCAATAATCTTAATTACATCTATCAGTTTG
>JBAYAL010000297.1:0-3281 GCA_041669825.1 Eubacteriales bacterium
ATATGGAAAATTAGATGTCGTTATTGATGGAAATCAAAAGTGGGATACTAAGGTGGAAGCAATGAAAAATGCGGAATTATTTGTAAAACAGATCAACTCATGACCGAACATAAAATTGGAGAAGTGTTTCTGGATACAGAGAACTTCGAAGAACCGAAAAGGTTGAAATGCGTAGAGGATACAAAATATATTAATTGTGGTAAATGTGCTTATTGCGGAATGTATGGTTGTATAATAGATTACGCTGAAGATTGTAATGAGTATTTCATAGAAACAAATGAACCATTAACAATTTCAAGATTAAGATTGTTGAATATATTTATTGTTTGTTTATTTTCAGTATATGATTTGCAAACATTTTTTATAAATAAGCTCAAATCAATTCACCATCCCTGATTTTTGTTTAGGGAAGAAATTTATTAGTAAATGCTTTAGCTGGATCTATTGTTTTAGTAATAAGATTGTGGCTATATAGCCATTCTGAGTAGTCCTCCCACACAGATGTCTTTTGTTCTCCCCAACGTGTTGCATCAGCTTTATATTGAGGACTAAGCCATTCCTGACTTTTTTTAATCATTAAAGGGTCTGATTCAGGAGAATTTTTTATTAATATGGCAGCAGCTTCGGATGGGTTTTCAATAGCAAAATTGTATCCCTCACTAATAGCTGTCATCATTTTTTTAACTATTTCAGGTTTGTCAGAAATCATCTTTTCACTGGTTACAATTACAGGAGTGTAATAATCAAGAGCAGGGTCAATATCTTTTAACCATATCATATTGAGTTCTTGGTTCCTTAATTCTGCTTGAATACCAGTCCATCCATAAAAAATCCAAGATAAATCAATATCTTTTGTTAAGGCTGTGAGTTGATCAGCCTCACCTATGTTAACCATTTTTAGTTTACTAAAATCTGCATTGTCTTTTTCCATAAGTGCTTTGAGAATTGCAGTTTCAGAAGGAAGCCCCCAGCCCCCATACATAGCATCTTCGAAGTCTTTGGCAGTTGTAATGTTTTTGCTCTTAATTGAGGCAAATCCTGAAGTGTTATGCTGAATTATTGCTGCTAATGAAACTAGAGGAAGATCGTTAATTCTTGCTGTAGTTACCTGTTCTTGTTGACTAACCCCAAAGTCAACCTTACCAGTTGAAACCATTTGTTCAAGGGTTCCTTGAGTGGATGGATTTACTATGCTTACATTAAGACCTTGTTTTTCAAAGTACCCATTTTCCTTGGCAACAAATAGTCCGGTATGATTAGTATTTGGAGTCCAATCTAACATTAGCGTTACAGGAATTATTTCATCCTCTTGTTTTGGAGTTGTGGAACTGCAACTTGTAGTAATCGTAAGGGTTAGAACCAAAATTAATGTGAGTATAAGGAAATATTTTCTTTTAAACAAAATAAATTAACTCCTTTCTTTATTGTGAAGTAAGTAAATCAAATTTTTTTAGCCGTAAAATATATTATTTCTAATTTTATTTTATTTTATTGGTTGTTTCTAAAATTGCTATTAGTATTCCAAGGTATTAAAAGTCTGGTTAAAAGGGTAATTAATGAAAAATAAATAAGACTTAAAGCAGTAATGGCAATTATTGCGGCAAATACTCTGTCTGTTAGGAAATTGTTTGAAGAGCGTGTAAGGTAAACCCCAAGTCCTTTGCTTGCACCAAGCCATTCTCCAATTACTGCAGCCATAACACTGTATGTAGCTGCTATTTTAAGTCCGGCAAAAAGCGAGGGAAGAGAATTGGGCCAGCGGACATGATAGAATATTTGCCATTTGGTTGCTCCCATGCTTTTTAAAAGGTTTAGAAGGTCAGTGTCACTTAGTTCTAGGCCTTCTATTAGGCTAATAGCTACAGGAAAAAAGCAAACAAGAACAACAATTATTATTTTAGGAAGAAGCCCATATCCTAGCCATAAAAGCAGGAGTGGTGCTACAGCAATAATAGGTACAGTTTGAGAGATTAATACAAAAGGATAAAAAGTTTTTTTGAATAAAGGATAAATAGTCATTACGCTGCTAACAATTATACCTAAAATAATTGCCAATAAAAAACCTAAAGTAGTTTCTAAAAGAGTAAATTGGGAATGCTCCCAAATAAGAGCCTTAGTGTTCCATAATGCTTCAATAACTTGTTGAGGTGAAGGAAGAAGCCAGTGTGGTATCTGAAATATGATTACAGAATACTGCCATATTATAATAAGGATAATTAGAAATGTTAGTGCAGGGAGTTTATCAATAATTCCTTTGTAAATCCGATGCAAGTAAGAGCTTTCTTTTAGCAAGTAATCACTTCTCTCTATACTTGGTAATATTTTTGTCAATAATTTTTATTGTTTCATCGACCACGGCAAATATTCGAGATTCTTCCACTTTGGGAATAACTTGAAATGCCATTATTGTTTTTGAAAGGCAAATTCTTCTTATCAATAGTAGATGCTAATAAAAAAAAAAAATATCTAAGTAGTAATGAGTAACGGCATAAAAAAACTGCATTCGATGCAGCGCACATGAGCTTCCTACGCTGGCATTACCCAGATCAGGTTTTAGGGTCGGATACATAATACCCCTCTCAGCCACATTTTCCTAGCTCCCCACACGATATTAATTTTACACTAATATTAACATGATTTGTGTTAATTAGCAATAATAGTTATAATTGTAGGGGTATTAAGAAATGAGGGGAAAATAATGGATTTTACAGGAAAAAGCAAAGCAGAATATGTGAAAAATACATTTAATACTATCGCTAAGAGATATGATTTAATGAATTCCATTATGAGTTTGGGGATGGATAATAGTTGGAGAAAAAGAGCGGTTAGAATAGTTAGAGCCAAACAGGGTATGGAAATGCTTGATGTATGTTGTGGGACAGGTAAACTATTAATGGAAGTTAGTAAAGCAGTCTCCCCTTCTGGAAAAGTAACAGGATTAGATTTTTCCGAACAAATGTTAGCAGAAGCAAAAAAGAATTTAGATAATAAAAAGGATATTGAACTTATTCAAGGGGATGCTATGAGCCTACCTTTTAAAGATAATAGCTTTGATGGAGCAACAGTGGGGTGGGGGCTAAGGAATGTACCGGATTTGCGTAGAGGGGTAGAAGAGATGACTAGGGTAGTGAGACCGGGTTGTATGGTCGTCTCATTAGATATGGCAAAGCCTGAAATGCCAATATTTAAGCAGGTATATTGGTTGTATTTTAAGTGGCTTGTGCCTGTTTTTGGAAAATTGTGGGCTGGTAAGAAAAATGAATATAATTATTTGTATAAAT
>JBAYAL010000298.1:0-3253 GCA_041669825.1 Eubacteriales bacterium
CAGGACTTCTTCTATATAAATCTACTGCTCTAACAGTATATGATTTATAAGGATGTTTTAATTGGTCTAATAGTGCTTGTCCGTATGCCTTTAATGTTTCAGGGTTTTCAAATCTCCTATCTACAAGAATACTCGATTTTATTCCCCAAGTAGTAGAGGCTCCATTTGCTTCAAGATATGGTATTCCATTATTAACACTTTCTATCCCTAATTGATTGTCCCCTTCTCCATAACCAAGACAATATAACCTTGTTACTATTGAAGTTGGGTCTACTACTTTCTGTATCTCTACCATGTTCTTCTTATATATTATATCTGCTTTGAATTTATTAGGTAGTTTCTTAAGATGTATTCTCCATACGCTGCCTCTTGTATCAAATTCCCATCTATATCCTTCATCGAATGGTTGAGGCACACTAAAAAGTGCTGCCAGCAAGTTCTCGTTCTCCCATTTATACTCAAATTGCCTGTTAAATTCACATATTCCTAATTGCCATCTTTTTTCTGTCTGATGATCTAGAATATATCTTATTACCTGCGTTGTATTTACCCCAATATTGCCTATCTGATGATATTTAAAAAGTACATCGTCTAGTAAAGTAGCCAATACATGTTCGCATTGATAAACAATATCCCCTTTAGTATTTCTTGTAAGTGTAGAAGGCATAATTCTAAATAATTCTATTCTTTCTCTACCATCATAGATTTCTACATAATTGAAAGGTTGACAATATTGATTTTTTATATCATCTGCAGGTAAAGTAAAACTAGCATACCAAAGCTCATTCAAAGTTAATTCATAACCAATATCATAAGCATTTTCTAGGTATGCTAGTTTCTTCATGTTTCTATCATATACTCTTATAATGTTATCCACTACAACCACCTGTCTTTCCAGATGATATCAAAACTAACGTTTCTGGTGCCACTTTCGTCATTATATTCAATGATATTCTCACCATTCAGCAAAGTTATGAACTCACTATCTGCTGTAAAAAATTCCATAGCATTTTCACCGTTCAAAGTTACTGTTAAATCACAAGTATTAATTACTAGTTCATCACCTGGTCGCAGCACCAAATCCTCAAAACGCATTACCTGCTCACCAGATAACTGCTGAGTTGCTTGCGTCAGCATTACAAGGGCTGCGTCTTCAGCTTCTACGATAAATACTTTAGTTCCATCAGCGTAACTACCTAACGTAAATAGACAAGAGCCAGCAGCATATCTGACTATAGTTCCGTCAAAAAGTCCACTTAATTTCAAGCTCGCCTGACCGCTAGCGCTTATCGTATGTTGAGCGCTTACCGGAACAGTTCCCAACTTCAGGAGAGCAATTCCATTATTGCTGGAAATAGTTGTGCTTGGAACATTAAATTTACCTCTGTTGTAAGGCTGCCTATTAAACATAGGACCACCTCTATTCCATAGTTACTTGCAAATTGCCTGTTTCAATGGTAAAACGATTTCCTGTTTGGATGTTTTCGACCCTAGAAAAACTTCCTCTACATAGCAAATTGCCCCCGGTTTGGGCGGTCCTTATGCCCCAATGCGATACCTGCCCCCAATCGCTTTGAGCAATTGGGAACTCTATCTTTTGATTATTTGAAATTACTGCCTTATCTCCGACCTGCGTGGGAGCACCGAATGTTATTTGTGGTCTTTGATATCCTGCTCCTGATACCTCTGTACCAGTATCCGCATCGGTTGGGTCATTTAAATATAGAGCTAAATATAATGCAGTAGGTTGAGCTACTGATTGATTTCTAAAAAAATAATTTAATATAGCTTCTTCTAACCAGTTACTTGCCGCTGACATATTATACCTCCACCTTTCTAATTAAAGTGATATTATTTATATCAGATGTTCCGTTATTTTTAATTGTTATAATGCAACAAGTCTCTGCTGTGCCACTTACATTTACTTTGATTTCGTACGCATTGTCTGTAATACTAGGAACATTAACTTGTCTATATTCGAGAGATTCGGCAAAAGGTTGACATTCAAAAACTACATTTAACCTTCCTGCTGGCATTAACTCTATTTGTTCTATCCCTATATAATCATAAACACTTGCTTGATATGCTTTGTCAGGTTCATCATCAAATATGAGTAAACCTTCTCCGCTAAGCCATTTAGCTATTTGTCTGGCACTTTCTCTTAATTCTCCAAAACTTGAATTCCTTATCAATCCTATTTCTACTGAAATAGGCCTTGTTTCATAGGTGTGGTTTCCAAAGTCAATAGTGCCATGCCTACCGGGTATAACAAACTCGTTTTTTCTTTTTGCAGGTATTATACTTCTGTCAATACTTTTTGCCCCAATTTTAAAGTTAGAGGAATGGATATTTCTAAATGTAAACCCTATCATATAGTCACTAGCCCCCTTCCTCTATCTTTTTGTTGCTGTAGTCTATACAATTCTTGAGCAACTTTCTTGATGTCGTTTTCTTCTCGTATTACAGCATTTACCACAAAGCTATTAGTGGTGTTGAATGTAGAAGAAGTGTAGTTTTGCGACGACATATTCGGTATAGCAGCGTTAAGAGTACTTTGTAATTGAGGTATAGCCTTTTTCATACCGTCCATAAACCCTTCAATCATGTTATAACCCCAATCCTCAATAAAACGTCCTTCTCCTTTCTTGGCGGGAGAACTAAATCCTAAGTAATCCTTCACGGTTCCAATTACACTTGACACTGCATCTTTTACTCTACCTATCATTGAATTTATTCCATCAATAAATCCACTTATTAAATTTTTACCCCACTCTATGGCACTTGTAACTAAATCGCTAAACCAACCGGATATTTTATCCCATAACAATTTGAATACCCCTTTAAGCAAATCCCAAGCTCCTTCTACTATTGCCTTTATTCCATCCCACATACCTTGCCATATAGTCTTTATTCCTTCGCCCATTTTTTCCCAGTCGCCTGTAAAGAGCCCAACGAACACATCAAATATACCTCGTATTATCTTTAATACTGAGTCGATTACTGTTTTTACCGTATTCCATACAATATCCCATGCGTTTTGGAGGAAATCACCAAAACCTTCCCACTTACTAGATACAAAATTAATAAATATTTGAACTAAATTTTCTATAACATCAAAAACACCATCGATTATGGATTGAATTCCATTCCATAATCCTTCCCATATTTTTGTAAGCCCTTGTCCAAATCGTTCCCAGTCGCCTGTGAATAATCCTATAAATACGTCTAATATGCCGGATATAATTTCCATTAC
>JBAYAL010000299.1:0-3242 GCA_041669825.1 Eubacteriales bacterium
GAGTTTCTATTTCCATAATCAAGATACGTCTCTGCCCAAACTATTTCGCCATCCGCCTTTTTAGCCAAAGTATACCAACTACTAGCTCTAGAATCATATATAGAATTCACTTGAAGATTCGGCCCTAAATATGTTTTGCCATTTTCCAAACCCAATTGAATATATTCACAGTTAAATACTCCATGCTGAAGAATATCCAACATTTCAATCAATTTATAATAATCTTCAGTTGCACCAATATTATTAATAGTTTTACTCTCAGCAAGTTCTTCAAGAACATTCTCAGCATTTTTAAAATCATTCTGAAACGAAAACAAAGTATGTTTTAGTACCAATTCAGATTCCATACTATACTTTTTTTCAAGGCATAATCTTGCATTCATCAAAGATAAATATCCAAAAACAGATGTGCTAATCAGACCAACGCTAATTATTAATGCAGTTGCGAGAAATTTTATGCTTTTTGTCTTCAAGTCACTACCTCCAAATCAATAATCGGAAATCTGATTAATACAAATCCAAGTTAGGTGGAAAAATAAATTATAACCTAAATATATCATCCAATAAAAATACATATTATACTTAATCATTTTATTTTCTTTTATATTTTACACTAGAATTGCTATCAAATGGTTAAATTTCCATTATTTTTTCTTTTGTTTTTACTAATTTTCAAGCTTTCTTAATGTTTTAACTGATTTTTTATTTCTTTTAGCCAATTATTGTAAACAAATACAATTTATTTCTCAAGTTACTTATTGCCTATCAGATCTATAAATTACCAAAAAAAACCTGCAGATTAAATCCGCAGGTGCTATAAAATAATTATATATAGGACTTTTTTTATTATTTAGCAGTTACCATATCAATATCTTTTTTATTATCTTCATACTCGTCAAGCTTCTGAACAATAAATTTAACCTTATTACGAAATCCTTTAAAATTTTCTACCAAACTGAATACAACAGGTATTACAACAAGGGTAAGGATAGTAGAAGTAAACAGTCCTCCTATCACCACAATAGCCATAGGGGCTTGAATCTCAGCTCCCTCTCCAAGACCGGCCGCAAGAGGAAGCAAACCTAGCATTGTCGTAAGTGCCGTCATCAAAATAGGACGCAAACGAGTCAAACCTGCCTGGATCAATGCCTCCCTGACTGCCATTCCTTGTTTCATGAGCTTGTTAGTATAATCTACGAATACGATAGCATTATTGACAACTATCCCTGCCAAAACAATAATTCCGATAAAAGCCGTGATTCCGAAAGAATACCCTGTAAGCATCAAACCTCCGGTAACCCCAGTTAAAGCAAAAGGAAGAGAGAACAGTATAATTAATGGATATATAAATGAACCAAATAGGCTAGCCATTATCATATAAACAAAAATTACAGCAAGAATCATGGCCTTAGTCAAATCTCCAAAGGCATCAGTCATCATTTCGGTACCCCCGGCAAGCTTGATATCATACGAACTTTCATCGATTTTCAGGTCCTCAACCATCTGATCAATTTCCGTCTGAACAAGACCGCTTACACTCCCTAGATCTGAATCAGTAAAACCAAGATAAAGGTTTAATACATCATGTTGATTATCCCGAACAATAGAAACAGGGCTTTCTGTTCTTACTACTGTTCCTAGATTTTTTAACAATACGGCTTTTCCTGTTGGTGCAGTTATACTTAAATTTTCAATTGCTTCTTTGGAATCTCCGATATTTGCAATCTTTACTCTCACATCTTTTTCCAAACCATCAGTACTAAGTTTTGTTGCTACCTCCCCATTCAGAGACTGATTCACAAAAGATGCTATCTGATAAGAAGTAAAACCATTTTGAAAGGCTTTTTCCTTGTCTATATTAAACTGAAATATCGGTTTGCTTAAATCAAGGCTATTGGAAATTTTCGTAATTTCTCGAATATCCTCTAGTCGCGATGTTAATTCATCACTATATTCTTTTATTTTTTCAGAATTTTCACCTGTAATCATTACTTCTACTGTCGAAGGAGTACCACTCATAGCTTCCATTGAACTACTTTCTTTAAAGTTAATTTCTGCATCTTTACTTAAAGAAACTAGATTTCCTTCTATTTCCTGCATTACTTTTTCTGTTGATTTACTTCTTTCTGCTTGATCAAGCAGTATCACACTTACTGTGGCGGTATTTTCCCCAGTAGTACCATCGGAATACAACACATCTCCACTTCCAATAGAAGCCGTAACATTATCTACTTCTGATAAACCCATGACAGCAGTTTCAATTTCCTTTACGACTCCCAAAGTTCGATCAATTGTTGACCCTTCAGGAAGCTTAACTTCAATACTAAACATTCCTTCATCTTGGGTAGGCATAAATTCTGTTCCTATTAATGGTACAAGGCTAAAAGAACCAATAACAAGTAAGACAGTTAAACCAAGAGTTACTGCCCTATGACCTAAGGACCAAGTAATAATATTTCTATATATTACACTTTCCTTTTTAGGTTTTATCTTTTCTGGGTGCATGAGCATTGCTGCAAGAGCAGGTATTACCGTTAATGCTACAATAAGTGAAGCTGCCAGTGAAAAGGCAACTGTAATCGCCAATTCTTTAAAAATTTCTCCTACTAACCCTCCAATAAATATAACTGGCAGGAAAACTGCCATTGTAGTAAGGGTAGAGGAAGTAATGGCACCAGCAACTTCTGTCGCACCACCTATAGCCGCTTCTATCCTTGATTTGCCTATAGACATATGCCTGTAAATATTTTCAATAACTACAATAGCGTTATCTACCAGCATTCCTACCCCAAGGGCAAGTCCTCCAAGAGACATAATATTAAGTGAAAGCCCTGAAAAATACATTAAAACGAAGGTTGAAATCACTGAAAAAGGAATTGCAATAGATACTATCAAGGTAGAACCTACCGATCTCAGAAATGCCAAGATAATAGCAATGGCAAAGATTCCTCCAAAAATTAAAGCTGTACTTACATTAGCAACAGAATTTTCAACAATGCTACCTTGATCTGAGGCAATTACAAAATCAAACGCAGCATTTTCTTTTTCCATTTCACTAAGTTTTTCTCTAACTTTTTCAGATACATCAGCCGTATTAGCAGAACCTTCTTTCTGGACACTAACCATCAGACTTTCATTTCCATTACTTCTTGCTAAAGTGACCATATCCTTCTCCACCTGCTCGACCTGGGCAACATCAGCAAGATTAATTATCTGCATTTCTCCATTTTCCACAACAATAC
>JBAYAL010000300.1:0-3239 GCA_041669825.1 Eubacteriales bacterium
CAATAAACAAGAAAAGCTCAAGCACCGATGAATTGGTTATCAATTTGTATAGTCCTGAAGGCAGCAAACTTCTCTCAGAAAAACTTGGAGAGCGAAGTTTTATTTGCCAGATTGATGAAAAGGTTAATATTGCCGGGACATACAAATTGACTGTCGCTGCAAGTAAAGCCTTTTATACCGTTGATATAGATAAGCAATTCAAAGTTGTTGAATGTCCTTCTGTTGTATATGGAGAGTATGAGGGGTTCTTTTATGTCCCGACAGACGTGAAAGATTTTGAAGTGTATTTTCGGGGGACAGGAGCCCGTTCTCAATGTGGAGCCATTGATATTGAATACGACAATAAAATTATAGCGAGTGGAGTTTTAAAAGAAGGCTCCAATGAAAAACTAACCCTCAGAGTTAATGCAGCAGAGTCGGGAATTTGGAAATTTCGCTTCAAAGACATACAAGGTAAATCTTCCGGAAGCAGACATTTATCATTCAGCAAAAACATACCTCCATATATTTCGTTCAACCGCAACTCTTTAATGCGTATAAAAAAGTATAGTCAAAATGAAATTTATATGAGATATCAAAATATATTCGACAAGCTTAAAAATGATATAGACTCGCTTTCTTCGGCAGGGCCGCTTCAAAATTATTGGCAAGCGGAGTTAACTAAAATTTATAATAAAACCATAGTTGATGCTTCTGAAAACGATTTATCAACTGAACAGGAGAATACCTCGGAGGATATATTATTCCTCGATAAACTTCTTGATGCATATAAGGATGGCCGGTTAAATCTTGAAAAATGTGCTGTATACAATGTTAAAGCTATAACCAACCGGCGAATTCTGCCTGACACAAAAAATATCAACGGAGAAATTACTAATGAGTTTTTAATTGTCGCTACCCCTGGTGAGTATGAACCTGCCAGCTTTGTCATCAAAGCCTTTGAAAACATAAAATCACTTTGCTTGGAAATCGGCGATCTGAGAGCGGCAGGCAATAATATTATTCCCGCAAATTCTATTGATCTGAAATCAGTAAAATGCTGGTATCAGGATATGGGGGACTGGCTGGAAAAAACTCCCGCAAAAACTTGGACGCCTCAAAATAAAACGGAGAAAAGAGAACTGGTTCCGGAACTTTTGCTTAACGATGATTCATTCATTCAAGTTGATACAGAAAAAAAACATAATTATGCGAACCTTGATTTTGAGGATGGGACTCAAGAGGTCTTATGCATTAGTGACAAAAATGGAATACTGCCATATAATTGTGATGAGTTCCCCATTAAAGACAGCAAAAACTTGCTTCCAGTAGATATCCCTTCCGGCCAGAATAAACAGTTTTGGCTGACAGTACATGTGCCTGAAGTTGCTCAGGAGGGAATATATGAAAGTACTATTAAAGTTTCCACGGAAGGGCGGGTTTTGGGAAATTTGTTGCTCAAGCTCAAAGTGTTACCATTTAAATTAGATAAGCCTTGTTTTTATGTTAGTGGAATATTTTTATCACCACCCAGTGAGAGATTTTACAATACTCGTGAAAAAGTTTTGGAACAATACAGAAAAGAACTTGATAATTTGCGAAAGCATGGAGTGTATAGCCCTATAATGACATTGCGTGATGACGATTTGCCCATATCAATAAAACACTTGGAATCTGTGGGAGAGAATAAAATTTTCATTCGCGGTCCCGTCAAGTGGTTATATTATTACAGTAATCCCAAGCGTAAGCCGGGAGACCCCATTTCGGAAGAATTTTTCGAGAAATTCACATCAGAAGTGGAAGAAACCCTAAAGATTTTAAGAGAAAAAGGAATAAAAGATGTATATTTTTATGGCTTTGACGAGCGTTGGGGTACAGCCTTGATTGAGCAGAGGCCGGGGTGGGAAGCCATTCGAAAATTGGGTGGCAAAATATACGTGACTGGCTCTCCTAATGATGTTAATCGTCCTCCCGGAAACTTTCAAGCGATGGGAGATATTCAGGATATGATGATTGCAGGCGGTTATCCACAAAAGGGTGAAGCAGCAAAATGGCATAGTAAAGGGCATAAAATTGTTGTCTATGCAAATCCGGGTTTAAGTGCAGAGATACCCGAAACATATCGTAGAAATTATGGGCTTCTTCTTTGGCAGTACGATTATGACGGACCAATGTCCTATCTTTATCATTTTGGACGTGGAGTTTCGCATTGGCTGGAAAACGGCAAAAAAAAATACGGACTTAACTTTCCTGCCACCTATAATGACTTTGAAGAACACGATACAAAAAAACAGTTCAATATGGTATATCCTACAATAGATGGAGTTATTGATACAGTGCAATGGGAAGGATATCGTGAAGGAATAGATGATGTACGTTATCTTACAACGCTTCTGAATATAATAAAAAAGCATGAAGGCTCACATAAAAAAAATGTTCAAGATGCTCTTGTCGCGGCAAAGACGTACCTGAAAGAATTAAAGGAAACAGATATTAATCTTTCAAATCGAGATATGGATACCATCCGCTTGGAAATACTTGTTCATATTCTTGATATAATGAAGGAGGAGAAAAAATGAGAATGTTTTTTTCTTTGACAGTGGTTTTTGGGGGAATTATTTTCTCTTTTTTGTCCCTTTGTTTCGGACAAGAGCAGGAAACCTATCAATGTTCTTACCGGGCAGGAATGAGTCCTGTTTTTGATGGCAGGATCGATCAGGAATTATTTTGGAATTCACTTCCTGCATCATCTGATTTTATGGTATATAAAAAAAATATTACAGCGTCGCCCGAAACCTATTTTAAGGCCGCATATAATGATGAAGCTTGGTTTATTGGCGTATGCTGCAAAGAGCCTAATATTAAGGGAATAAAAGCAAACTTCAAAGACAATGAAAATGTTTGTAAAGACGATGGCATAGAGCTGTTTATTTTTCCTCAAGGGATGGAAACATATTGGCACTTTATAGTTAATACGGAGGGTTTTCGTTACAATGGAAAAGGTTACAATCAGGAATCATTATACAATTGGAGCGCTTTGACCTATAAAGGGGAAGATTTTTATTCCATCGAAATAAAACTTCCTTTTGAACTATTTTGCGTTATTCCTGCAAAAAACGAGAAATGGAGAGTAAATATAGCTAGAAATATTAATAACGCCAAGCTTAACGCTTCCACCACGCATACAGTATGGGGAGGTGGCGGTTTCCATAATTGTAATGAATTCAATCTTTTCCTTTTTCCTGAAACCTTGTCTGAAA
>JBAYAL010000301.1:0-3238 GCA_041669825.1 Eubacteriales bacterium
AATGGAATCAAACCTGTAAGTATTGCCTTAGATGAGATAGCTGATGGGAATATTAGTTTTGAATGTGTTCAAGAGGGAATAAAATAATGTTAAATGGTAAAAAAATCCTTGTAGGGGTTTCTGGGGGAATTGCGGCCTATAAGTCTGTGGAAATTGTAAGCAGACTCAGAAAAAAGGGAGCGGAAGTATATGTTGTTATGACTAAATCCGCTACAGAGTTTGTTAGCCCTCTTACATTCAGAAGCCTTTCAGGGAATCCAGTGCATGTGGATATGTTTGAAGAACCCAAATTATGGAATATCGAACATATCGCACTTGCTGAACATGTAGACGTTGCAATTGTTGCACCTGCAACAGCCAATATAATAGCGAAGATGGCAGTGGGGATAGCAGATGACTTTTTAACAACTGTGTTGCTTGCTGTAAGGGCTAAAATTTTCATCGCACCTGCGATGAATCATGCTATGTACCATCACCCAGCAACACAGGCAAATATCTCTGTTTTAAAGGATCGAGCAGTGGGTTTTATTGGCCCTGTTAAGGGCCTTCAAGCTTGTGGAACTGAAGGGGATGGTCGAATGACTGAACCTTGTGATATTGTGGATGAGCTGGAAAAATTCTTTTTTTTGGGGCATCTTTTTTCAGGTAAAAAGGTAATTGTCACAGCTGGAGGAACAAGGGAAGCTCTTGATCCTGTCAGGTATATTGGTAATTATAGTTCTGGAAAGATGGGATATGCTGTCGCTCAGGCGTTTATTGAAGCTGGTGCTGATGTCACGCTAATCAGTACTGTAGATGAATTGCCAATCCCTACTGGAGTTGAAATGGTGAAAGTAGCAACGGCAGAAGAAATGTATAATAATGTTTTAAATAGGTTTGCAGAGTCTGATATTGTTGTTAAAGCTGCTGCGGTTGCTGATTATCGGCCGGCTAAAAAAGTAGAGCATAAAATGAAAAAAAATGGTCAGAATTTAATTCTTGAACTTGTGCCTAATCCAGATATTTTGGCTGAATTAGGAAGAAATAAAACCCATCAATTTCTTGTCGGTTTTGCAGCAGAAACAGAAAATGTTATAGAAAATGCCTTGGAAAAACTGCATAGAAAAAATGCTGATATGTTGATAGTAAATGATGTTACCAGACCTGGGGCGGGGTTTGGGTCAGATACTAATATAGTCAATATTCTCTTTGCTGATGGCAGAATAAAGGATTTACAGAAAGCAAGTAAGATGAATATTGCCAGAGAAATAGTTAAAGAAATAGCCATTTTACAGAATAGTTAAGAAAAAAAGGAGTGATAAAATTGGGGTATAAGCTTTTTACATCTGAATCTGTTACTGAAGGGCACCCTGATAAAATTTGCGATCAGATTTCAGATGCAATTCTTGATGTGATATTAGAAAAGGACAAGAACGCTAGAGTAGCCTGTGAAACATCAGTTACAACTGGTTTGGTACTGGTAAGTGGAGAGATAACAACAGATTGTTATGTAGATATTCCTAAGGTGGTAAGAGACACAATACGAAATATTGGATATTGTAAAGAAAAATATGGATTTGATGCTGATACGTGTGCTGTTTTAACTTCTATTGGAGAACAGTCTGCTGACATTGCTCTTGGAGTGGACAATTCTTTGGAAACTAAAACATCTGGGGAGTTAGATGTCAATGAAATAGGTGCAGGTGATCAGGGGATGATGTTTGGTTATGCAACCAATGAAACTGAGTCTTTTATGCCTATGCCGATAGATCTTGCTCATAAACTGGCCAGACAATTGACAAAAGCGCGCAATTCTTCAGTACTTGGTTATCTTAGACCTGACGGAAAAACTCAGGTTACAGTAGAGTATATTGATGGTAAGCCTTCCAGAATCAATACAATTGTAATTTCATCTCAGCATGACCCTGACGTGTCTCAGGAAGAGCTTCGAGAGGGAATTATGGAGAATGTGATTTTCCCAATAGTACCTCCAGAAATGATCGATGACAATACTAAGTATTACATTAATCCCACTGGTAGGTTTGTTATTGGAGGACCTCAGGGAGATGCTGGTCTCACGGGAAGAAAAATAATAGTGGATACCTATGGTGGGATGGCTAGACATGGCGGGGGAGCATTTTCAGGTAAAGATCCCACAAAAGTAGACCGTTCCGGAGCGTATGCGGCTCGGTATGTGGCGAAAAATATTGTTGCAGCAGGATTAGCAGATAGATGTGAAATACAAATAGCTTATGCTATTGGGGTTGCACAACCTGTATCTATCTCAGTTGAAACATTTGGAACTGCCAAAATATCCGATGAAAAAATTGTTGATTTAATCAAATCTAATTTTGACCTTCGTCCTGCAGCTATTATTGAGAAGCTTGATTTAAGAAGGCCTATTTATCAGCAAACTGCGGCCTATGGTCATTTTGGAAGGACTGATATTGATTTACCTTGGGAACATACGGATAAGGCAGATTATCTAAGAAAAATGTCAGGGATGTAGATTCAAATAGTAACTATAATCTTTAAGAAAATTTATGCTGTCGGCCAAAAAAGCCGGCAGTTTTGTTAATAAAGAGGTATTCAGTGAAATAATTACAATATAATGGTATTATTATGTTGTTGAAAAGAATACTCAATTATGAATATACTGCTGAAGGGTGTTAGTAAATAATTTTTAGGAGGATTTAATATGCTAGAAGAAGAGCTTTTGCAGGATTTGAGAAAAACTGTTGAACAGGTTTTGAAAGCACCATATTACAAAAAAAAATTAGCTGAGGTTGGAATATTTTACCCTGCCGATATTAAAAGCCTAGAAGATTTTAGAAAAATACCACTCACTGAAAAAGAAGATTTGCGACAGAATTATCCTTTTGGTTTATTTGCGGAACCTATGGAAAAGATTGTTAGGGTTCATGCATCTTCAGGGACAACTGGGAAACCAACTGTAGTAGGATATACAGCCGAAGATATAAAACTGTGGGCAAAAATTGTAGCAGGTGGGTTGCGCAGAGTAGGCGTTACTTCACGGGATGTTGTTCAAATTGCTTATGGCTATGGACTATTTACTGGGGGAATGGGTCTCCATTATGGTTGTGAAGAACTTGGAGCTATAGTGATCCCTATTTCTGGAGGAAATACCAAGCGCCAACTAATGTTAATGAAGGATTTTGGGACAACAGTACTTTGTTGTACCCCTTCATATGCTCTTTACCTTGCTGAAAGCATTGAAGAAGCTGGAATTTCCAAAGAT
>JBAYAL010000302.1:0-3201 GCA_041669825.1 Eubacteriales bacterium
CACGGTTTTTTGTACCTGACAGCTGTAATTGACTGGTACAGCCGTTGCATTGTTGGATGGTCAGTCGAGGATACACTTGATACAAGAATGGTCTTAGATGCACTAAAAAAAGCTTTTAAAGTATCTGTACCGATCATCTTAAATTCAGATCAAGGGTGTCAATTTACCAGTAATGAGTATATCCAGTTCTTGAAAGATAACCATATTCTTCAAAGTATGGATGGAAAAAGTCGTTGGGCAGATAATATTATGATTGAACGTTGGTTCCGTACTTTCAAGTATGAAGAGGCTTATCTAACTCAATACAATAACATCAAAGAAGCTCGCAAAGAAATCAAGAAATATATTCATACCTATAATTTTATTCGTTGTCATTCAGCTATTAGTAACATTCCTCCAGCCAAAGCTTATTATCCGAAAATGTTACTGGATTATGCTGAATGGTCTGCATGAATCATCAGATTCATTATAAAAAGCTCATCTTTATGTCTTGACAAGTGAGCCACTATAGACTAAATTGCCTGTGCCTATTTTATACATGATCTATGTTCCTTTATAATAAATTGCAATATATTATAGATCTTCTTCACAACTATAATATATAATTATCTTTTTACTCTATTACACCGTTATTTACTTCTCATAATTAATTTATGTTGTGTATAGAATCACATGTTTTCATATTAACCGTATATAGTAAATTCATCAACAAAATAATTTTTACTTGCAAAATAAATTTGTTATATTAAATTCAAAAACAGTTTCGTCAACTATATATTTTTATGTGGTACCACTTTTCTCATAAAAATAAATTGGTTTTTGATTGTGCCTTTATATATTTTTCCACATTCAATATTTAATGACTTGTGTGCAATAATAATACTTTCAAAAACGCTAGATGAATTATTCGTATTTGAATCATGCACTTTTGCAAAATAAATTTGATACCCCATCATATTCAATATTGGATTCATATATATCAAATTACATTCAATATATATATATCCAACTATGCACATAACAACAAAAAATACTGCTACATCAGTAATTTTATTTAACGATAATCCAACACAGGGCAACAAATACAAAGCAATATAATTCATAAAATATTCACTGCTTTTATTTTCTACTTTACATAGTGTATAATCAATCGGATTGGCCCGCTCTGTTTCTTTTATAATTTTCCTCAAATAATAAAACGAAAAACAGATCAAACAAAAAATTATAGCAACCCAAAAATCATTAAGTTCATTAAATAGTTGCATATTCAGCACTTGTTCCCATGAAATAAGATTTTTATCATCTGGAAATATTCTTTCAAAAAAATTTTTTATCAGCATGAGTAAAAATAATGGTATATATGATGAACAAAACATCACTATTTTATGAACAATCACCATAACAACTTCACCTATTTATTATATTTTTCAATAGCGACAGCAATTAATTTTTCATCGGTTAACTCACTGATAACATAATGTTCCAAAAGCAAATCAATAATTTCTTTAATCCCCTGTTTACCAACATATTCGATTTTTTTATCTTCTGTTAATTTTATCGAAAGATTTCTTGTTTTTATAATTGAAGATATTTTCCCCATATTTTCTTTACATGTTTCAAAACGGTTTGCCAAAATTGCCTTTGTTAGTCTTGGCAAATATCGTCCGTCAGATTTACATTCATCAATGAATTCCTTTGCATTTTGCAATATCTCCATTTTTTCAATTTTTTCTGTATTCTCATCAACTACTTTTATAAATAGATCTTTAAACTCAAAAATGCTGTTAAAACTATTGCGATTAATAACATAATATGTATCTTCATATAAAAAAGCATCTACCTGTGAGTTAAATGACAATATAGGATTTGTTACTTCTTCCATTGTTTTACCACAAAAAGTATATTTATACGACTCTTTAAACGTTGCAGCTGGTTGATGGTATTTCTTAAATAACACTATCCGTTTTCTGTGCTCATCAATTTGCATAGTAATATCCATGACGGCAAATTTAAATTTATCAAAATCAATTTTATCATCTACAAACGTCGGTTTTGCGGTAACATTCATATCTTCAAGAATTTCCTTACCATTGATCACCTTTTCTGTATCTACGGTCTGTATAACTTCATCTTCTGATACATCAAAGTAATATTGGCAAATTTGCCGTTTGGGTAATAATGTCAAAACATTTTCAATACTCTTATTGATTAATTTATTAACAACGGTCTCATTTCCTTCTAAAAAATAAGCTTTATATTTATCTTTTGTCTTTGTTCTATCAAATAAGATCAACTTATTAGAAGCATTTTCTACATTTTTTTGAAAATCCAAAAATACATTTTTTAGATCTTTTTTTGATAAAGTTTTACTTTGCATATTATTTAACCTCCACTTATAAAGTATACTATTTCCTGAACTGGAAATAGTACATGACGCAAGGTAACCTTGCTCTTTTAAAAATGCTCTCCACTAAGTGGAGTATCGAAAAGCAACATTTATCAAGTCCGAATAATCTGATTTCATTTCAATTGTCGTACTGATACTTAAAATCAAAAAAATCAACTTATCACATTGGAGCAGGAGTTTTTCCTATCATAACCCCTACCCTTGAAATACTTTTCAACTAATGTTATGGAATATTTATTCAAATCGAGTCCATTCAGATTGGCCGCATTGTCATTCACTGGCACTTAACAACGGATGCATTATAGCAACTCTGTCTCTAATTTATTAATTATCAGTTCTTCTCTTCTCTCTAAAAATTGTTTGAAATTTGTTATATCTAAATTAATATTTTGTGCAATAAGATGCTTGTTTTTATAATCAGCTAAGACTTCAAGTGGTATTGTTTTATCAATCCATTTTTCAAAGTCCATATTACTCTTTTCTATATTGGGTATCGATTCTAATAATTGTAAGTTAGCAATGTAATTATAATTATCAAGATAATATTCTATACTTTCAGAAGGTACTCCACGCTTTTCTAATCTTTTTTTTGTAAATTCGCTTTTAGGAAAGATGTGATCCATATGGAAGTTATTGCGTAAGTCAGCCCAAGGATATAATATTGACATAATAACCAAAACATCACCATGTCCATATTTGGTGAACATCAAATTGTTTATATCTTCACTGGTAAATACTAATGTTCGATGACTTCCCTTAAAGTAGTTAATAATTTTGTCTAATGGAAACTCTCC
>JBAYAL010000303.1:0-3194 GCA_041669825.1 Eubacteriales bacterium
AGCCTTTAACAGTATATGCTCCAGCCATAGAACATGGTGGTTATTACCCTGGAAGTGTCTTTGACGACATGCCTGTAAAATACAGCGATGGAACCAGTAGCGGGTGGTCCCCTGTTGATTATGATACTGAAACCAGTGGGTGGAAAGGCCTAATAACCATGCGATCAGCATTAATGTATTCTGTAAATGTTTATGCTGTTCAACTATTTGCTAAAGTCGGTATTGAATATGGCTGGCAGTTTGCAAAAAACAATTTAGGTCTTCCTCTAACAGACAGAGACAAAGTACTAAGCCTTTCCCTTGGCACATGTCATGTATCTACCTTGGACATGGCCACTGCTTATTCAACTTTTCCAAACAACGGAATAAAGACCGAACCATTTAGTGTAACAAAAGTACTGGGTCCTGATTCCGAACCTTTGCTAGAAACAACTCCTACTAAAAAGCGAGTTATGAAAGAAACCACAGCCTATCTAATGAACAATATGCTAAGAAGTGTTGTTACTGCAGGTACAGGAACACATGCCAAACTAGGCAACTGGTATATTTGCGGCAAAACAGGAACTACATCACTTGATCCCGATATATATGGTAATAAAACTGGTAACCCCGATGCTTGGTTTGTAGGATACAGCCCAAAATACACTGCTGTTGTCTGGATGGGATATGATTCAGATCCTGATAAACTACATTACCTATATAAAGTTTATGGGGGTAGCTATCCAACTAGCATTTGGAAACAAGTTATGACAGTTGCTCACGAAGACCTTGATGTTCAATCAAGTATCTCCAGACCTAACGGAATAACATCTGTAACTTTTGACAAAAAATCAGGACTTTTACCAAGTAGCTTAACACCTGCTGGTTTTATTGCCACTGAAATAGCTGCTTCCGATAGTGTCCCCACTAGTGTCAGTAATGTTTGGGTCGAAGCAAAAGTAGACACCAAAAATCAAAATATGCTGGCCCCTGAAGGAAGCTTAAATACCATAACGAAAGTATTCCTTTCATTACCTAATAGAAGCAAAACTGCTGTATGGCCACCTGATGAACTGCCTTATAAATTGCCTACGGAATATGCTGAAGCTTCCAGTGGAGATACCACAATTGAAAATGAAACTCCACCAAGTGGAGATTCAAGAGTTCCTCAACCTTCCATTTCTTCAGCAAGTTATAATCCTTCAACAACTAAAGTGCAAATACCTCTCCTAAGTCAACACAACGCCCAACAGTATTCACTTATTTTATATATAAAAAGACCTAACCAACCCTACCTTGAAACCTTTGTTCCAGAAGAAAGTAACCCCGCGATAATCAACTACAAACTTAACCTCTTTGGAAGCGGGCAAGTAACCTCAGGTACTTACACCTTCTGGGCAGCTCTTATGAATAACTCCTCTTTTACTGTTGGACCTCCATCAAACCCTGTTACTATAACAATTCAATAGTAATGCAAAACAAGATATAAAGAATAGCCCTGTACAAACCTGCAGGGCTATTCTTATGTTTTATTATTCCTTATATAAATTATCTAATCAATATAATGCTTATTGGTTACTATAACTTTTTTTACCTTGCGCGTAGTATCTTGAAAAAAGAACACAGAAAAAAACAATTGAGATAAGCAACATTGTAATACCCACAAACTGATAGATAAAACTTATAGAACCATCTCCGAAAATAACTGAAATATTGTCCAAGATTATCGGAGAAGCAAACTGTCCTAAATACAACATACTACTTATTACTGCCATTGCTGAAACTGTTTGAACAGGTTTCACAACCTTTGTCACTCGCATAAAAATTGAAGGCATTAGTGAACCAAGTCCAAATCCCATAAATGCGTTACCAGCTATTAGAACTGCCAGCGAATCTGCTAACCCCATTATTAATATACCGCCACCCATAACAAAAAGCATTACTGCTACAGTTATACCTTTAAATAAATTTCTCATTTGAACAAAAAATATTCCAGCAAAGAAAGCTGTGAGAGTATTTGTTCCCATTACAACACCTGTAATTTGGGATTCTCCAATATTTTTAAGTTGAATATATAAAGCCATATTAGTAGGAACACTATAAAACAAAACCATAAGAAAAAACATTGCTAATGCCAAGAAATAAAAAATTCCCCCAAAATGACCATCACTTTTTTTAGGTTCCTCAGGCTCAGTATAGGAAGGGAAAAATATCAATACTAAAAAGAAACTCACAATTCCTAATAAATAAATTCCGAAAGAATATCTCCATCCTATAGAAGCAAGCAATCCAGACCCAACAAGAGAAATAATTCCTCCCAAATTATTATTAGCAGTAACCTGCCCCATTGTTCTAACTCTCTCTATTCCCTCATAAAAATCTGAAACAACTGAAGTTGAGAGTGGTACAATCATCCCTACGCCTATCCCAAGTATGGCTCTAAAAGCAAGAAGTGCATAGATATTATTAACCATTCCTCCTCCAACTCCACCAATCACATATATCAATAACCCAAATAATAGAACTTTGCGTTTAGTGAAAATTCTTGTCAAACGACCAGAAATAAGAGCTACTGGAATAATACAAAGAGATGGGACAGTAAGAATCATTTTTATTAACGATTTATCCACATCTGGAAAGTTTGCAGCAATACTACCCAAAGCCGGAGATACTGCAGCACCTGCCATAACCGTTAGTAATGCTAAAGAAAAGATTGTTAGTTTAATCATTTTTTTATTCAATATTTTTATCCTCTTTCAATTTGCTAAATTTATTTACAGATTTAATCTAACAAGGTTTGCAGATATATAAAAAATATCCACAAACCTTGTTATAATCTTTAAAATTCATTTCTTCTTTAAAGAATCCTATTTCAACTGAACTATAGTAACTCCTGAATCCCCTTCACCAAATTCCCCTAGACGGAAACTGGCAACACGAGCATTTTTCTTCAAAAATTTGTGAATTCCAGTCCTTAATGCCCCTGTTCCCTTACCATGAATAACACTTACTTGATTAATTCCTGTAAGAAGGGCATCGTCAAGATATTTGTCTAACAGCTCTTCAGATTCATCCAAATATTTTCCTCTCAAATCTATTTCACTTCTCAAAGTTATTGCCTTATTCAATCCCATATTGCCTAATATTGATTTTTGTAGATTCTCAGGTTTCCTAGTCTCATCTATAATTCTTATTTCAGATATCGGTACTGATAC
>JBAYAL010000304.1:0-3190 GCA_041669825.1 Eubacteriales bacterium
AGCTGCGCCTTAAGGCTGGGAATAGTGGGGAAAGCTTGGAAGATATATTCCTGGAACTTACCGGCGGAAACGAAAATGCTGAACTAATAAAAAGCTTGGAGGAGGGATAAAGCTAGTGAAAATAGTATTGCCTCCACCTTTGATTGATCCACCGGCGGGACAATCTTTTGCAAGAAATTTTATGCTGTTGCTAAAAAACCAAATGCTAGTTGCCTGGAATAAAATAAGACATCGACCTGTAGGCGCTTCCATCGGGATGATTTTTCTTGTAATTATGTTGCTTGCTCTGCTAGGTTTCTTGGGTTCTTACGCCTATGGAACGATGAAAACGATGCCTCCGCAAATTGCAAAGGGGTTTCTTTCCTTGTTATTTATGATTAGCTTAACAAGCCAGATATTTTTTGGGATCACAGCAGCTTTTGCTACACTTTATATGTCTGATGATTTAGAGCTCCTTTTTATGGCACCAGTTCCCCTTAAGGCTGTTTTTGCGGTGAAGTCCCTATCGGTTTTAGGAAGTAACTTATTAATAGCTATTTTGTTTGCCTTTTTACCTGGAATTTTCTATGGGTTGCTCTTTCAAGCAGGAGCATCATTTTACATCTTAGTTTTCTTGGTAGGTATTGGGTTATGGGTAATAGGAACAGCCATAGCAGAATTAATCAATCTTCTGGTGATGCGTATTGTACCTCCCCATCGGAGTAAGGAAGCTATTGGCTTTATTGGAGCATTTGCAGGTATTATGATTGCACTGGCTTTCCAGATCCCTAATTTGCTGATAAACACCCAAGGAGAGTTTAATCTAGGTGCTTGGTTGGGAGGACAAGAACAAGTGCTTGGCATTATGGATTTTTTTCCTTGGGGGTGGGGTTCGCTCGCCTTAATTGAGGGAATCTCCGGGAACTTTATCGTTGGACTGGGGTGGAGTCTGCTAGTGCTTTTAGTGGGGGTATTCCTATTTGTAAGCGCTTTTCTCCTTGTAGAACGAGGATTCCGTCAAGGCTTTATTTCTCTTAGCCAAGGAGAAGGTGGAAGGCGTCGTAGGATACGGAAGCCTACATTGCAATTGGAAAATAATCAGAAGGAAAATACTCCTTTTATGTTTAATGAAGAAGTTGCCTATACAGCCTCTCCGTGGGCTGGAATGTGGGCGGTGGCAAAGAAAGACTTGCTTTCCATGAAACGTGATAGCAGGGAATGGTTTGGTTATCTGGTGCCTTTGATTATTATGGCTTTTTTCGTGGGCCAATTCTTATTGTCCTCTGCGGGGTCAAGCCGTAGCTCGCTTTTAACTGTTTTAATAATGTATACAATAATGTTTAGTGGGAATATGGCTTTACAATCTTTTGGAAGGGAAGGGGAATCGGATTGGCTATTAAATAGTGTCCCGCTTGCAGGATGGCCTGTGGTCTGGGGAAAATTAGTGGCTTCTGTTCTTCCTACGTTGGTGTTGATGGAAACTCTCCTAGTTGGTACTGCTTTAGCAATAGGTGTTTCCACTACCTTAATTATTGCTCTTGTACTGGCAGCAGTGCTTTTAAGTCTAGGCTCTAGTTCGATCGGACTTTTTTATTCTATTAATAATGGTCGCTATAATGCGGAAAAACCACAAATGCGTATTGCACCAGGCGCATCTCTGATAATGTATCTTGTTAATTTGTTTTTTGTACTCTTATTAGCCATAGGTTTAAGCTATATTTCCCCACCAGGAGAGCTTGTTTCAATTGTTAAAAACCTTTCTCACATAACATTTGAGGGAGGATTTCTCTCAGGTATAACTTATGGACTTTATCTTTTGAGTCGGCCCTTGATGTGGCCGACAACTTTAAGGATTTTGCTGGGAATAATCGTGACCGGCGGGGTGTGGATTTTGGTGTTTTTTGGATTTATGGTTGCTACTGTGCGGCAGAGCAGGAAAGGGTTCCGAGTTGAAATAGTCACAGGTAGTAGAAAAAAGATTGCTAAAAAACGGTTGTTTGTTAAAAAGCTTTGATAAATTGTGGCCAATGAAAACTAATTATTTTTAGTGGCCTTATTAAATTTGCAGGTGGCGCCTCATGGTATAGGAAAATATTTGTTTCCAGTGAAATTATAGACAGGCCGGGAAAACTAACGGAGGTATCAAAGAGTAGAAAATTTTTTATGATATAGAAATAGTTGATATATGTTTATCTGTATTTAATGAAAAAGAGTATAAATTTTAGTAATAATGGATTAATTAAAGACAATGAGTTTTCTGCTCTTTAAGGTGTTTGGTAAGAATACTATTTGCAAAAATTGGAACTAGAAATACTTATTAAACTGATTATTGGAGGTTAGGTATGATTAAGATCATTGCGGACTCAACATGTGACTTATCACAGGAGGTTGTGGAAAAGTATGATATAAGTTTAGCATCTTTAACTATTAATGTAGATGGTAAGGTATATAGAGATAGAATAGACATTAAACCGTCAGATTATTATGATATTATTGAGAATTATAAGGAAGAACCAACGACTGCTATGCCAAGTCCAATCGAATTTCTAAACATAATAAATCAAGCTGTTGAAGATGGTTATACAGAAATATTGTGTATCTGCATGTCTAGTGGGACAAGTGGTAGTTACCAATCTGGTGTGATGGCTAAGGATTATTACTTCGAAGAAAATATAAAATCTGCTATTAGAATTTACGTTTTAGATTCAAAGAGCATGAGTCATGGAAGTGGATGGTTAATTCTGAAAAGTGCTAGAATGAAAGAGAATGGTGCCACTTTTGAAGAATTAATAGAATTTAATGAAGCATACAAAACAAAAGTAAAGCATTTCCTTTCTGTAGATGATTTAGATCGCTTAATTAAAAGTGGACGGCTTACAAATTCCAGTGCCTTTATAGGTAAAATTTTTAATATAAAGCCTATTATGACTATGAAAAAAGGAAAAGGAGCAATTGTTGCGAAGAAGAGAGGAAGAAAAAAAGTATTGGAACACTACGTAGATGAGTTTATTAAGAGAAATGATGAAAATATTACAGATTTCATCATAATTGGTTATACCTTAGATATAGTACTTGCGGAAAATCTAAAGAAAAAAATTATTGATGAGACTGATTTTGCAGGAGATATATTAATTATGCAAATGGGGGTTGCGGTAGGAACTCATGTTGGATTAGGTGCTATTTCAATGTATTTTGTAGAAAAAGAATTTAA
>JBAYAL010000305.1:0-3181 GCA_041669825.1 Eubacteriales bacterium
ATGTTTTATAATAAAAGCCGGATTAAGGTGGACAATATGTCCACCTTAATCCGGCTTTTTAACCATAACTTTATTTCCAATTTATATCTGCTGCTTTTCTAGGTACCGTTCTTTTATATTGCACACTAGGATAGCCAATTATCATGCAAGTTACGACTTCTTTACCCTTTGGTAATTTTATAAAATCTTTAATCTCCTGGGTTTCATTAGCAGCTTTTACAAAAAAGCCACTGAATAACGCGCCTAGACCTAAAGCATTAGTCATAAGCTCCATATGGGCAGAAGCTAAGGAGCCATTAACCTGGGAATTAGCTGTAACCACTATAATTGCGGGAGCCTTAAAGAATAATCCATCCTCACTCTGAGGGTTTTCACTATATTCCTTGTACATCTTTAGCCACATATCACCATACCGCTTATAGACCATAGTCTCCTCAGTTAAATTATCTAAAAGATATTTCCCAATATTGTTAAGACTAGTTAGCGTCATGCCTCTTAATTCTTCTAAATTCTCTCTTAATACTATATAAGATACGTCCTGCATATTGCCACCGGTTTCCGTAAATCTTCCGGCCTCTATAATTTTAGAAATTTTTTCTTCCTCTACCTCTCGGTTTTGAAACTGTCTTATGGTTCTACGAAATTTAATAAAATTCAGCAAGTTTTCAGGCTCTATTCGAAAACTTTTTTCGTCATACTCCAAAACCTCATCCATATCATATTCATCTATAGAAATAGCCTCAGTAGGACATACCGCAATACAATGGCCACATTTAAAACAAGTGACGTTATTAATATGGGCCTTGCCCCCTATCATCTCAATATCTTTAGGAAAACAATCCTTAACACAAAGACCGCAGCCAATACATTTTTCCTCATCAACAATCATCATAATATTTCACTCCTTATTTTGCTATTAATATTTGAATCCTGCTTAATTCACCAAATAAAACCATAAATTTCCTAAGCTATTATACCATGTTTCGCCTTCCCATATTTTAGTAATGCATAAAAAAGAGGCTGCCTCATTTTTAATGAGACAGTCCCCTAGATAAACATTTTATTATGCTACCACGACATTTGACAGAAAACCAAAAAATAGATAGTTATTTAATCATGCCTGCGCAATAATTAATAAAGCCGGTAATAATAAAGGCATTAGAAATATTACTGATAAACCCACCAATTACTGGTACTACAAAAAATGCTAATTTAGAATATCTATATTTTGTGCATACAGTCTGCATCGTAGTCATAGATACCGGAACCGCACCTAGCCCAAAACCAATATGTCCTACACTCATTACAGCTGAATCGTAATCTTTCCCTAAAAGTCTGAATGTTAAATAATAGACGAAAATAATAATGAAAACAACCTGTGCCAACATTAATATTACCAAAGGACCAGCCATTCCTGCCAATTGCCATAATTTCATGGAAATAATAGACATAGAAACAAACAGTCCCAAAGAGAATTCCCCTACTATTTCAATTGCTTCGTAAGCCGCTTCACTTGTTGTCTTTTTATAATCCAGGTACATTCTAATTAAAATACCACCTAACATACAACAAACATGAATAGGAAAATCAATGCCAAACGATTTCACCATTAAGAAAGTCACTTGTCCAATACCTAATGCTATCATCATTAAAAAAACACCATTAAGCACATTTGCTTTAGATACTAAAGTACCCACAACTTTGCCTGTTTCCTCCGCTTTTAATTCCGCTCCATCCAAAGCAGGATTCTCTAAATGAAAACGTTTAACAAGAAAATTACCAAAGGGTCCACCAACTAAACAACCGGAAATTAAGCCAAAAGTTGCAGCTGCTAAAGCAACTTCCAAGGCAGCCGGGGCTCCAGCTTTTACAGCTAAAGGGGCAAACGCTGCCGCATTTCCATGGCCACCGGTCATAGGAATACTACCTGTCATGAGCGCAATAAGAGGATTAATCCCCAAGATTTCCCCAAGGCCTACAGCTAAAACATTTTGGAAGAAGGCTAATAACGCTGCTAAAATTGCGAAAATAACAACTAATTTGCCACCTTTTTTTAACAAACTCATACTAGCTGCAGCTCCACTAGCTGCAAAAAAAATACAATAGAATAATGTATTTACTGTTTTATAATCAAAACTTAGCTCAGCAGTACCACTATAATACAAAACTAAGGAAACACAAGAAAAAATACTTCCACCTATAACGGCACTTGGTAAACAATATCTCTTGAGAACGGGCATCTTTGCTCTTAAAAAATCACCAAAATAAATTGCTAAAACTGCAAGAGCTAGCGTTTCAAACATACCTAATTTAAGTACTCCCATAATAAAATTCTCCTTTTTTGTGCAATAATTAATATTATTTTAAACATTGGCCATGTTTTGGGGTAGCCGGTCATAACTCCGAGTTTATTCTAATTAATGAATACTTAATCCAAATAAGACTCCCTTATTAGTTGTTTATTTACAAATTAAGATACAGCAGTTGACAATATACAAACTTTACTCATATAAAATCTTCTTTTTTAATAAATGAGTAAAACTTTTTTAACACCTCCACTATGCATTAAATTGAACCAATAAATGATTTATGTTACACATCATCAGCTCATAAAGGTCAAAATAAAGCTTTATATTCCGAGATGTGGAATGCATTTCATTGAAATTAATATAAAATACCCGTCTGTTTTCAATCTTCATAATATTTTCTGAATATTCCGTTATTTAATCCTATACTATAAGCCTAAAAGTTTCCCTATTCTATGACCTGAGGTTCTTTGCTATCGTCTTAAATTTTAATGCTCTTAAATATAAGTTTTCCACATTATGGAATAGCTTTCCATTTAGCTTAATGCTAATTCGCCGTCTTTATTTAAACTCCTTCTTTTTTATAAAAAGATTTTTATTAATGGCTATAGCAAGTTGAACTAATTACAACTTGTAATTAGTTCCATAATCAGTATTATATTAAAAGCTCTACTTATTCCAATTCCAATAGCGTATTGGAGTAACTCTTCTACTTTACAAAAAATAAAAAACCGGCTAGAATCATTAAGATTCTAGCCGGTTTTTATTTATTATTTGTTTTTAATTTCCTAAGGCGCGGGAGAAGGTATTAGTAACGCGAAAGACCGAGGCTTGCAAGCGAGATAGTAGAAAATGAGTACATCGAGCTTGCAACA
>JBAYAL010000306.1:0-3174 GCA_041669825.1 Eubacteriales bacterium
AAAAACTATTTAAAATTCTATTAATGAGAGTATAAATAATTGCAGCTACACGATCTATTGCTAGAAGAAAATCTAGTAGAAACGAAAAAACTTTAAATTTTGGATAGAAAGTAATGCTTGGAGTTAGGAGTGAAGAATTTGTGATAGTTTCTATTCATATTATTGGTCAGAAGTCAGAGAGATTGGATGCTATTACCTTACAATGTTATAGGGTGTTAAAAACAGTGGATAAAGTGTTTTTATTATCTGATGTAGATGCTTGGTATAAAGAGCTCATATTAGAAGGAATAGTAGCTGAAGTTATTGACAAAACTTCAGATTTAATAAATGTGAAGCTAATATGTAATAGATTAGGCAAAAATACAATTAATGCTAAAAAGATAGCATTAATTGTACCAAGTTATTTTGTGCCAGAAAGTAATTTTGTTAGAGAAATTGCTAAAATACTCTCCAAGCAATATGAAATCAATACAGATTTTCTTAGCACAGGTGGAGAATTAGAAAGACTTACTTCAATAATGGCTGAACTTAGATCTCAATACGGATGCCCCTGGGATAAAGAACAGAGTCATAATTCTCTAAAGAAGTACTTAATTGAAGAAACCTATGAAGTAATTGAAGAAATTGATGCAAATAATATGCATAATCTATGCGAAGAGTTGGGAGACTTACTATTACAAGTAGTTTTTCACTCTAGAATTGCAGAAGAGTCTGGAGAATTTGATCTTCAAGAAGTTATCGAAGGTATTTCAGAAAAGCTTATTCGTAGACATCCGCACGTCTTTGGTTCTGAAATTGTAAATTCAAGCCAGGATGTGTTAGTTAATTGGGATGTGATAAAGAAAGAAGAAAAAATAAAAAAATCAGGAAATAAAGCTGAAAATCCCAATGATTTTTTCAACATACCAAAAGTGTTGCCAGCTCTAATGGTTGCGGAAAAGACTCAAAAGAAAGCGGCAAAAATTGGATTTGATTGGAAGAGCTATGAAGGTCCATTAGCAAAAATATATGAGGAACTGGATGAGCTTAAGGATGCTATAAAAACTAATAACGGAATAAAAGAGGAACTTGGGGATTTACTTTTTTCTGTAGTTAATATCTCGCGTTTTGTTAATGAGGAACCTGAGGAAGCATTGAGATTTACAATTAATAAATTTCAGAAAAGATTCATCGAAATGTTAGAAACTATTAAGTCTGACAATTTAAAATATCAAGAATTAAACCTAGAAGATATGGATATTTACTGGGAAAAGGTAAAGAATAGAGAAAAACAAGATGATTCAGGTTATATTTTCTAATCTTTCTTAAAAAATAAAAGGAAAATCTTGATTTATAGCGAATATAAAATTTAATGCTAAATAGCTAAAATAGGAGGGAAGACTGTTGAATAAAGCGGAACTTGTAGCTGCGGTTGCAGAAAAAACAGATTTCACAAAAAAAGATGCAGAGAAAACAGTTGCTGCAGTATTTGAGGCAATTAGTGAGACTCTAGCTGTTGGAGAAAAGGTACAGTTAGTGGGATTCGGTACATTTGAAGTAAAGAATCGCGATGAACGTAAGGGTAGAAATCCACAAACTAAAGAAGAAATTTTAATACCAGCATGTAAGGTACCTGGATTTAAAGCTGGGAAGGCTTTAAAAGACGCAGTACAATAAAGATTGTAAAATGAGTTCTAATAATCATATTGTCAAAAATAATCAGGTTCTATTGAACCTGATTATTTTTTAGAAAGAGGTACTAAATGAGGTTGGATAAATATTTGAAAGTATCTAGGTTGATAAAACGTAGGACGGTTGCTAAGGATGTTTGTGAAGGCGATAAAGTAAGCTTGAATGGAAGAATAGCTAAACCCTCAGTGAATATTAAAGAGGGGGATATAATTACTATAGATATGAAGAATCATATTTTGGAGGCTAGAGTATTGTCAACACCCCCAAATACGAAAGCTAACGAGGCCCATTTGTTATATGAAATATTAAAGGATGAGAAAAAGAATGATTTAGATATATAACTTGATAATTACCTAGCTATCTGAAACTATTTGTTTAAAAGAAAACGAATAGTTTTTTTTAATAGCAATAAGGCTATCCTAATTTATAGTTATAATTTGGTATAAATGTACAAATAACTGAATACCAATTAGTCAGAATAGTATTGATGGAGGGATAGTAAATGGGTGATAAGTTAAAAGAGGTAAAACATACGTTGGTACTTGAAGATAGAAAATCCATACTCCTAACAGGTGTAAAAAAAGTGAATTCGTTTGATACTAAGGAAATAATAGTGGATACAATAAAAGGGAATCTGTGCATAAAAGGACATGAAATGGGAATAAAAAATTTAAATTTACATGAAATGGAAATAGAAATAGAAGGTTGTATAGATGTTCTTCTGTATCCAGCTTCGCGTTCGAAAGAAAAAAGAAAAAATATCTGGGATAAGCTGTTTAAATAAATACGGAAGCAAAAACTGGATTTTATTAATAATATTTTTAAATAGTGGCTTTTAACTTGTATAAATAAACAACTATTCGTTGTTCAGCAAGGGGAGAAAATTAATTATAGAGATTAGAGCATTTTTATATATGATTATATGTGGGATTGTAATTGGATTTTTTTTTGATATATATAGAATTATTAGATGGAGGATTAAACTAAATAAGTATTTAACTTTTATGACTGATTTAATTTTTTCTGGAGTTACATGTTTTGCAATTATATTTTTTGCCCAAAAAGCAAATTATTTTGACTTTCGTTTTTATGTTTTTGGAGGGTGTTTTATCGGGCTTATTATTCATTTGAAATTTTTTGGGAAAATAACAAAAAAAGCTATCAATAAACAAATAAATCTTATTACATATTTAGGATTCTTGGTAAAAAAAACCAATTATATGCTTTGGAAATCAATTAGTTATTTAATGAAATTCCCATATGGGGTTCTTCGTTGGTTTGCTATGTTGTTTTTCAGGATGGGTGAAGCTTTTGGGAAAGAAGTATATTACAAGCTAAGAAACTGGGCTGAAATACTTAAAAAAGATGTCAGAAAGTAGGACTTATAGCACAATGTTTGTCACAAGTGTTGATTTTAAAATTTTAAAAAGTATAATGGAGGTACTAGAAAAATAGAGTTGATTTGTGGTTAGACTGGAAAAGGATGAACGGGAAGATGACAAT
>JBAYAL010000307.1:0-3169 GCA_041669825.1 Eubacteriales bacterium
AAAGAATTAAAATTTGTTTGTAAGGACATTATTTCACCTATTTTCAGAAAAAATAATCATAGGTATATGCTCACTATAATAATATTACCAAATATTACCAAAGTCAACATTATTATTTAAAATATTATATAGTTCCATAATTAATAATTATTCCAGTTAATATTGTTTATATATAATCATTATTCGCATATTTATTGTGCAGAAAATTGGCTCTACATAAAAGGAATCGTTTAAGTTTTTATTAAAATCTGGGTTTATATGCAGTCGCTATTGCATACACTTCTGAATTGCTTCTGACTAGATATATTCGAAGATAATTAATTGAATTTTTGATATAATCAAATTATACATGAATATTAAGGAGGAAGTTTACATGCCAGATAAAGCAAAGTGTCCTAATTGTGGTAGTACAGAAATAGGGAAAGGC
Organism: Eubacteriales bacterium; assembly: GCA_041669825.1. Taxonomy (GTDB): domain Bacteria; phylum Bacillota; class Desulfitobacteriia; order Desulfitobacteriales; family Syntrophobotulaceae; genus JBAYAL01. The sequence continues at coordinate 428 of JBAYAL010000307.1, forward strand.
AAATTATCGGGCTATGCAGTCTTAACACCGGTAGGAAAAATATTTGCTACGGGAAGTGCCATAATAGCTGATGTATGTACCAATTGTGGTACTATAATCAAAATGAAAGTCGAGCATCCTGAGAAGTTTAAAGCACATTGAGATATATTGGAAAGATTGTGTTTAGTACGACACAAGATTTATGATGTCAGTATGTAAAATCAAATCATTATTTTTCATTAAGTCATTGATTTTCATCTTTGACTTTTTTTGTGTTTAGGAACATCATAAAGAACTAATGAATTCTACGGTGAGTCGTACTTCTAGACTTAGAGATGGTAATGGACGGGAGTTATTTGAACGCCACCTCTCAAATTCGGTGAACTTCATTAATTTACTCTTACATTAAAAGTTTACATTATATAGGTTATCATTTAAAAATACTTTCCCAATAAGACAAAGTATCCAATTATAAAAATTCCTAAAACGATACGGTACCAACCAAAGGCTTTAAAGTCGTTGTTTTTAATGTATCCCATTAGGAATCTAATGGCTATTACAGAAATAGCAAAAGCCACAATCATACCAGTAAGCAGGATGGCTATTTCCATGCTAGTAAAACTAAATCCGAATTTGACTAGCTTTAAGGCACTTGCCCCGAACATTATTGGAATAGACAAAAAGAATGAGTATTCTGCAGCGATGTATCGGGAACTACCAAGTAAAATAGCCCCTAAAATAGTTGCGCCTGAGCGTGATGTTCCTGGAATTAATGATAAGACTTGGAACATTCCTATTAAAAAGGCAGTCTTATAGGTCAAACCATTAAAGTTCACAATACTGCTTTTACGCCCTTTATTGCGATTTTCAATAACAATAAAGAGAATTCCGTAAACGATTAACATAATAGCAACTGTTTGATAGTTGTATAGGTGCTCGTTCAACCAATTATCGAATAAAAATCCACATACGCCTGCTGGGACAACACCAATAATCACTTTATACCAAATCGACAGAGTATCTTTCTTTTCTTGTTTTGATTTATTCGGGGAAAAAGGGTTTAACTTATGGAAATAGAGTAGGACGACAGCTAGAATAGCCCCCAATTGAATGACTACAAAAAACATTTCTTTAAATGCGTCAGAAGCATTTAATTGTATGAATTTCTCGACCAAAGTCATATGTCCTGTACTGCTTATTGGCAACCATTCTGTAATTCCTTCAACGACTCCTAAAAATACTGCTTTTAATAGTTCCAAAATTAACATAACATTATTCCTCAATTTCTTTAATTAATTTAATGAATATAATTTTACTACTGCGGAGAAATTCTGCAAAGCCTTTTCGTTCAAGAGAATGTCAATTCCCAAAAATCGTAGGACGGTAGGATGTTGGTTGCTTTAACAAAATAAACAAAAAAATGCTTACTGAATATTTTTAATTTGCTTGCTAATTTTGGTAAGCTGTATTTAAATAGGAAAAATTTACTCCTCTTTCTTTAATAATATATACCTCTACTGTAGCAACTGTAGAGGTAAGGTATAATTAGTAGTATAACTGTTCTAACCTTTTAAAAAAAAATTAACTATTGTGTAACGAAACACTGTGTTATCGGATATATGTTTTGAGGAAGTGATATTGAATGTTCGACATAGATGATATTTATAAGGAATATGCAGAGATGGTCTTTAAATTTTTGATCAGTCTTTGTAACGATGAGGATACTGCGGAAGAGCTCACGCAAGAGACCTTCTACCGCGCAATAAAATCAGCGAATCGATATGACGGTACCTGCAAAGTTTCGACATGGCTTTGCCAAATTGCCAAACATCTGTGGTATCAAGAATTTGATAAAAGAAACCGCAAAGAAACATCTATGCTTAATGACAATATTGTTTTCGACAAATTTAATCTGGAGGAAGAATTATGCCTGATAGAAGATAAAATGCAACTTATTAAAGCAGTACATATTCTTGATGAAACTACAAAGGAAATCGTTCTCTTACGCATCACAGGTGCATTTTCTTTTAGAGAAATTGGTGAAGTATTTAACAAAAATGAAAACTGGGCAAGAGTCACTTTTTACCGTGCAAAACAAAAAATTATGAAAGGAAGAATGTAAATGAAATGTGCAATTATAAAAGATCTGTTACCAAGCTATATTGATGGTTTGACCAGCACTGAAAGTAACCTGGAAATCGAAGAGCATCTTAACCATTGTCCTCAGTGCAAGGAGATTTTTGAGCAAATGAAAGGAGAAATCAGGGTGGAAAATGCCGAATACAATAAAGAAAAAATAAAACCATTTAAAAAATTGAATAGAAAAGTTTTAAAAGCAGTTTTAATTACATTGTCAGTTTGTGCCTTGGTGGTAGTATCATATTTATATTTCTTTGCATTTGGATGGAGAGTAAACTCGGCTGATATGAACATCGAATATGTTTATAAAGATGAGAAGATTTTATTTGAATTTGAACTGACAGATGGTAGAGCTCTTAATCCTTGGAGTCATCTGGATGAGGACAATATTCATGTCACGACTATTAAGTTTACAGAATGTTTCAGTAGTATCTTAGATGACAGAGGTGAACATCCAAACAAGTTTTCATATGGCGTACACTGTACTAATTATAATGATAATCAAGCACAATTTACTAAGGATGATTGCGTTATCTTGCAATTTGAGGATAAAACAGAAACTTTTTATTTGAGGGAAATAGCTAAAGAATTAAGCATAATGTAATTGCAAATTACAGGAAGAAT
>JBAYAL010000308.1:0-3169 GCA_041669825.1 Eubacteriales bacterium
TCAAAATATAACTTCTTCTTCAATGTGTACTGCTTGTATGGAAAATGAGTTTTTTTCTTATCGAAGAGATGGAATAACGGGAAGAATGGCTGCTTTTATCTGTAATAATAAGAAAAATCATCTTTAAAAGAGATATTTTTTGCTTATGGGGATGACTGTTTATTCTATTATTGTTAAACTAGTAACAAGAATAGAAAATAATATTATTGAAGGAAACAACGGAAGAAATTAGTTCTTTTTATATAGGTTGCTAAGAAACTACAATTACTTGTTGTTTGCCCATAATTTAGTAAGCAGGATAAGAATCGGAGGCTAAACAGTTAAATGATGAAGACCGAAGGTAAAAAAACTAATCAAATCATATTACTTTTTCTTATTTTGTTTTTTTCAGGGATAATGATATGGGTGTATAAATCAGATTGGATTGCTAGAAAACTAATTTACTTTTCTGCGCATAAAGGAACCGTATATCACCAGGAAAATGTTAAGGCTGTTTTTGCTAATGAGGAGGAGTATGTTTATTCTCCTGTAGGTGGTACAGTTGATTTTCCTAAGGAAGAAGGAAAAAGATTTGGAAAAGGAGAAGTAATTCTGACGATTAATACCACTAGTTACGCTTCAGCACCAAGCTCAGTTGAAATACGTGCTAATTCATCTGGATTATTTTATGCAACAAGAGATGGTTTTGAAGATACTATTACACCAGAAAATTTTTTAACTATGGATCTAAGCGAAATGTTAGAAGGAATAAAGCTTGTGGATGATAAAGCTTATGGAAATATTTCGGATAAAGTTAGTGCAAATGAGATAATAGGAAAAATAGTTAATAATCTTTCGTCAAGTTGGGCATTTGTATATTTGTCAGATACTGATGGTTTATGGAAAGGGGATACTATAAATCTAGTTATTAATGAAAAAAATTATACTGCTGACATAGAAAAAATATCTAATCAACCCTGTGGTGTTGTAGTAAAATTTACTCAATATGTTAATGAGGGAGTTGAAAAGCGTATTGAAAATATTATTTGGAGTTATAAATCTCCGACCGAAGGGATAATTGTTCCTCTGAGTTCACTGTGTATAATTGGTGAGGAGAGCGGAGTATATGTTGTTGAAGAGGGAGTGGTGTGTTTTAAAACTGTGAGAATTATTGATAAAAATGATGAATTTATGTGTGTGGAAAATATACCTGAAGGAATTAGGGTTGTTGTGAATCCCTCGGAAAATATTGAAGGAATTTCTGTAAGTAATTAATTTTTTCTTGATAATTAAAGGTAAAATTATAGATAGTGTAGAATTCTTATAGTTATACTGCAGGGAATGCTGTACATAGGTTTTATTTTATTATAAAATTGAGTAAAGTTATTTGGTGGGTGAAAAAAATGAATGTTGAAGTTAATTTGCAACAAACAAGGGATAAAATGCAATTGGCTATTCAAAGATCAGGTAGAAATACTGGAGAAGTAAAGTTAGTTGCTGTTTCTAAAACTGTTTCTGATGATAAGGTTTGGGAAGCATACAGAGCAGGACAGACTATTTTTGGGGAGAATCGTGTTCAGGAATGGCAAAAAAAGTATCCCTTATTTCCGAAGGAATGTGAGTGGCATATTATTGGACGATTGCAAACCAATAAAGTAAAATATCTTAATAGCAGAGTTTCTTTGATTCATTCCTTGGATAGGTTTGAATTACTTGAAAAATTGAATTCAGAAGGGCAAAAAAAAGGTTTAGTTTGGCCTGTGCTTGTTCAAGTGAATATTGCTAGAGATGAAGCTAAGGCAGGCTTGGAAATAAATGAAGTGAAGGATTTTATTGAAGAAGCAGTTAGCTGTACAAATGTTAAAATTAGAGGGTTAATGACTATTGGGGCACTGGAGGCTAATGAAAAAGAGACAAGACTTATATTTCGTCATTTAAAAGAATTAAAAAATCAACTACTTGAATCAAAGATTCCTAATAGGGATGAATTTTCTGAACTTTCCATGGGAATGAGTAAGGATTTTGAAGTGGCTATTGAAGAGGGAGCAACTATTATAAGGGTTGGCAGTAATATTTTTGGTACTCGGAATTAATTCAGAGTGGAAAATTAGAAAATTGAATATTATTGTCTTGGGGGGAAATAATAATGGCTAATCTTTTTGACAAATTTATTGGTATTATGGGTTTCGGAGATGATGAGAACGAGGAAGAGTTAGTTTCCGAAAATTATTCTGATGAGTATGATGTAAATGAAGAACTTGGGAAAAAGGACAATTATAGTAGAAATGTTTCATTAAGAGAACCTATTCAGAACGATGCCACAAATAGGGAAGTGTCTTCAAGAGAAAGCGGAAAGCGGAAAGCGGCTTCTGTAGTTAGTATTCATACGCAAAAGCAAGTCAAGGTGATTGTGATTGAACCTTCTTCGTTTGAAGAGGCTCAAAATATTGCTGACCATTTAAAATTGCGTAAAGCGGTAATAATTAACCTTGAGAATGCTGAAAGCAATCTTGCACAGAGAATAGTTGATTTTTCTTGTGGAACAACTTATGCTCTAGGAGGGAACATGCAAAAAGTGGGAAATGGGATTTTCATCTTTGTTCCCAATAATGTGGATATTGGTGGAGAACTCAATTATAAAATGACTGAGAGAGAAGTTGTCTGGCCTAAAGTAAAAAACTAGAAACAAATTTAGGGAGGTTATTACAATTAGTATTAGTATTATTATGTGGATATATAATGTAGCAGATATGGTGTTAAACATTTTAGCCTGGGCAATTGTGGTTAGAGCAATGTTATCTTGGTTTCCTAATTTAGCGAGAAACCCCATTATGAAAATTTTGTATGAATTTACTGAACCTCTTTTAAGGCCTTTTCGTAAGATAAGAATTGGAAATGCTTCTATGATGATGGATTTATCTCCTGTATTTGCTATATTAGCAATATACCTGGTTAGAGGTATACTGCTCCCAGGATTATTTAGGATTATTTTAACTGTTTTTACTATCTAAATGGATATTAATATTGATCGAAGTATTATTTCATATTGGACTGACAAAGATAAAAGGCTAGAAGCAGCACATTTACTAGATATATTGAATCAGGCCGTTTGGAATAGTAAAGTTATTGTTACGCCATTTTTGAGTATGGGTATGTATAAGTGGTATACAGATATTTTGAATAAAAATGA
>JBAYAL010000309.1:0-3163 GCA_041669825.1 Eubacteriales bacterium
AAAATGTGCAATAAGCCGTGTGCCAAATAAATTTCATAAAAGCAGGAAAAAATCAAAATAAATAGAATATTAAGATTAAGGTGTCAAAAATAAAATTTATATGTCTCTATGGCCAATGTTTTGTTGTTTTTTGAATACAGAAATGAAATAATACTTCGTTTTTCTATTCTATTATAGGATGTACGATACATTTAGATTTTTTCATAATAACTCGTTTTGTATGATTTTTTTACAGCAGGGTACTTAAGTACTTCTTTTTATTCAGAATCTATTTTAAAATATGCTTTAATTTCACTTGGCAATTTTCCAAGTAATCCTGTTGTTATAAGTTCAATGTTATTAGTTGTAGCAAGTGCTCCATTTTTGATACTTGCATAAGAACTATTTGCAAGTATGGTTATTTTTACATCCTGTATTCCAAGTTTTCAATAATTGGAGAAAAGATGAGGTCTAAAAATCCTTGTGTTCATGAGTACATGACAAATTTTTTAGTACAGTTATTAAGATTTGAAAAATTATCTTCTGGTTTTATTTGTTAAAATTTGTTTACTGTAAATGACATAATTAGGTATCTTTTCTTTTGGAATTAATCAGATTAAAGGTTTTAGCGTTATGCTAAGGTTGCTGATTGGGGTAAATAAAATACTTTTGACACCGTAACTAATTTTATAATTTATTGGTATTTATTAGAAAAGGAAGTGGTTTTAGTGAATAATTTATTTTTAATTTTATTCCTAATTTGTTTTGTTACACTTATTGTTGGTTTAATTAAACCTAATGCAGTAGTTAAATTTGGAGCTGTTGAAAAAAGAAATCGAAAAAGTGTACTAAAATATTACGGAATAGGATTGATAGTTTTCTTTGTTTTATTTGGTGTAACTATTGATAGTTCACAATCTAATCAAGCACAACAAACTACAAACACTGTTACTAAACAAAAAGTTCTTTCGCTTGAAGAAAAGGCTGCGGCAGATAAGGAGGCGGCAGCAGATATAGATGCAAAAATTCTTGCTTTAGGAGACATAAACTCTCTTATATTAGATAATTCAAGTGATGTAAAATCCATAGACGTAGCTTATCAAAGATTAACTCAAGACCAGAAGGGACTTGTTACTAAATATGATATATTGACATCAGCACAAAAAAAAATAAATGATCTTCAAGCGGCGGCGGATAAAGCAGCAGCGGATAAAGCAGCGGCAGAAAAAGCAGCAGCGGATAAAGCAGCAGCAGAAAAAGCAGCAGCAGAAAAAATAGCAGAAATCCAGAGTTATGACACTGGAATAAGTTATAATCAATTGGCAAGAACCCCAGATAACTATAAGGATGAAAAAGTAACATTTACGGGAAAAGTACTTCAGGTTATTGAAAATTCAAGTGAGATTAATCTGAGAATAGCTGTGAATGATAATTATGATACTGTAATATTCGTTGGCTATGATCCTAAAATAACATCCATAAGAGTTTTAGAAAATGATTACGTTACTATTAGAGGCAAATCTATTGGGATATATAGCTATGAATCTACATTGGGGGGTCAAATTAGTGTCCCTGGCATTTGGGTTGATTATATTAAAATAAATTAAGACTTTCATAGATAAAGCAAACGATTGTAAACTTATCCGCATGTTTTTAGTTGCATTGTTAGTCTGACCGAATCGGCTGTATTAGGCGTTTCTTAATGTCGAAAAAGTTCAAAATAACGATGGATTAATTTTAAGTCATTGACAGGGGGTACAGATTAAATTTTTCTGGCTTCTTTTTTACTCACCGTTATTTTTATTCTCCCATTATAATCTGTTTTGCATGGGGGATGACATTTTCCTTGATGAGTTATACCATGATATTATTACTGATTAACAACAATATCAAAATAATGTTGTATTTCATATAAATATAGGGTACACTTAATGTGTATAAATAAAGGCTTTACGCCGACTGAATTACCTAAAGGCAATACGCCGACTGAGTTAAAAATTTTTTAAAGACCTCAATTATGAGGTCTTTTCTCTTTTTTATAAGGAAAATACCTATAAAAATAATCACTGCTTTATCAAAATTTCCTCAATATGTTAAAAAAGCTTTGAAAAATAAGCTTGAATTAATGGATCAAAATTCTAAACATCCTTCACTAAGAACCAAGAAAATTAAGGGTTCCTCTGATATCTATTAAGCAAGTATAACAGTGAATTATCGTATGACAGGGCAGTATTATCAAGATGGAACCTTCTTAGAAATATCGCCGGACATGACAAGACATTAAAAAATCCTTAATTTCCAATATCCATCTTTGATATGATAATGCCAGCTAGAGTACAAGCATAAAACCAAATATCACCAATGCTTTAATTTCTTGCTCAGTAGCCATATTAACATTTCTTTCCTTTTCTTATTTTAAATCTAAAAGACCATAGTTCCATGGCTTGCTGTACAATTCTATACTATACTCTGTGTTAAGAATCTTAACATTGGCCTTATCTATAAGATGCTCCACATAATCATCCCAGGCATTATTGATGTCGATACTTTTTTGATAACTGTCTGACTGAGTTACTCGGTCAGACATTACTATATCAAATTTATTTTTCATTCTGTTAATTGTAATTGCCTGAGCAGTTTTATCTATACGTTGATTGAGATAATCCGCTTCTGATTCAAATTTATATTGCTTATAAATTTCGGTAATATATTTAGTTATTTCGTTATGTTTTCTTAATGCTTCTTTGTCACCGTTTAATGCTTCATTGGATACATTATTACTTTCTTCTAATATCCGTTTGGCCTCATCAACGGAAGCCTCATGCCCCTGTCTTACAGCTTCTTGATAAAGAACTTCTTCCCTTAGTAGAATATTAAACGTTTCATTATTATTAAATAACTTAGTTGTTGATCTTTCTCTTGACTCTATATATCTGATTTGTCCTGGAGTTAATTCATCCTCAGTGATATTTAACGACTGTACTATTCCTTCTTTTAGTGTTAAATTATCTGGCTCTAGTGATTTAATTTTTTCCCCGATAGCTATGACAATCTTTCTTTCAGTTATTTCCTTTTCAATATTTTGTTCCGTTATGATGACTCCATTAACTAATGCAACTGCATTTTCAGGATATTTCTTCTCAGTACATCCCACTAAAATAGATAAGGCTATTATTAAAGCAAT
>JBAYAL010000310.1:0-3161 GCA_041669825.1 Eubacteriales bacterium
TAGTACCCTTGAACCTCATCACACAGATGTTTATTAAAAAACTCATATTGTGATTTTGTTTCAACTCCTTCAGCAATCACATCAAGATTTAAATTTTTAGCCAGTTGGATAATAACCTTAGCAATAGCTTCATCTTTATTACCTTCTGCAATGTTATGGACAAATTGCATGTCAATTTTGAGTCGATCTATAGGCAATAGTTTTAATCTGTTTAAAGAAGAATACTCGGTTCCGAAGTCATCAATGGCAATCGTTACGCCTAATTCCTTTAGTTCCTGAAGTATTCCGATAATATAGTTGGACTCTTTAACTGCAGTGCTTTCAGTAATTTCCAATTCAAGGTATTTTGGTTCTAATCCAGTTTCATTAAGAGTTTTGGCAACAAGGTTAACTAGGCTAGAATAATGAAACTGTTTAATGGATAGGTTAACTGCCATGCGTAAGGGTGTCAATCCCATATCCTGCCATTTTTTGTTTTGACGGCAGGCTGTTTGGAGCACCCATTCTCCAATGGTGTTTATCAAACCGGTTTGTTCCGCTAATGGAATAAATGTACAGGGCGAAATCATCCCTAAAGATGGGTGATTCCAGCGAATTAAGGCCTCGAGGCCTATGATTTCTTTTGTTGTGATGTCTACTTGCGGCTGGTAGTAAAGCACTAGCTCATTTTTTTCCTGTGCTCTGTACAGATTATTTGTTAATTGAGTTTTTTCCAGTACGTTTTCTTTCATGACAGGTGAACATAGAGTGTACTGGTTTTTTCCTTTCTCTTTGGATGAGTACATTGCCAAGTCAGCATTTTTAATCAATTCTTCGGCATTTTCTCCATCAGCTGGATAAATAGCAATGCCAGCACTTGAAGTAATAAAAAATTCTTGATTATTGATTTTCAGTGGTTGGTTAAAGACTGATATGATGTTGTTTGCAATCTTATGAATATCGCCTACGCTGGAGATATTGGTAAGCATGATCAAAAATTCATCCCCCCCAAATCTCGAAATGGTATCATGTTTGCGCACACATTCACTGAATCTGCAGGCTACCTGTTTTAGTAAATCATCACCACCTTCATGACCCATGGTGTCATTGACTGATTTGAATGAGTCTAAATCGATGAAAATCAAACCAATGAGTTTTTCTGTCCGTTTGACTAGATATATTTCTTGTTCTAATCGATTTTTAAATAATGTACGGTTTGGAAGTCCTGTCAAGGCATCATAATATGCCATATAATTAATTTCTTTTTCTGTAGCTATTTTTACCAGTGCATCCGCCAATAGATTAGCCAGTACCTTGAACATATCTTGATAATCATTTCGTAAGTAATCTTCCTTATGTGCTATGTCAAAGCCCAAAAATCCTAGTATTTTTCCATTATTTGTTACTGGTATGGAGATTAAGGATTGAATCTTCAGTATTTCAACGTCAGGTAGATGGTTTACATCATTGTTTAAGGTTTGTTTCATGCACCACGGAAACGCGTCAGTGGGCACTTCTTTAATAATATCAATTGCTGGTTCAATACCTTCATTACACCATTCATAGCTGTATGTCATGGTCTTTTCATCTTCCGAAGAGAGGAAGAGATAGGTGCGGTCCATTTGATAATAATCACCGCAAAGTTTTAGCATTTCTTTGATTTTCTCATCAAGGTTCGCTTGTGTGACAGTAACAAATTGCGTTGAAATCTGAGAAATCATCTTTTGAAACATGATTTGATCTTCATTTTCTTTTAGCCGTTTAATGTATACCTGATTAACATAAAAGGCCAACCAAAGTGCCAGGATGCAAATACAGATTCTCAAGAAATGATGTACTCCGTCGACATAAACTGTCTTGTATGGCACCTTAGCCCACATCCATATATTTGCAAACAAAATAAAAGAACTTAGTATAATGAGCACTCGTTTACTAAATATGACAGACAGAATTATGAAGACAAAGGATATTGCCCATACTGTTAGGCCGGCATATTTTATAGACCTCAAGATAATGACTGCAATAGATATGCCAGTTAGAAATGCCAAAATAGTATCTTGATATTCTTGTTTTATTCTTAGTTGCCGAAAAAAGAGAAAAGATAGTCCCACTAGGATAAGGGAAGCAAAAAAAATTAATGCTCCTTTAATTGGTTCATTATAGATAAAATATTGGATTGCAAAACTCAGTAGTCCACCAAATATGTAGGCTATACTTAGATATTGATAAATTTTTGAGTGGGCTGTTCCATTTAAAATTCTTCCTGTCTTTGTTATTTCGGTTGATTTTTTTTGAGTCATTAGCCCATAGTGTTTGATGGAGTAAAAAATAGCTGAGGTGGGGATTATGATAATTACAGGTGTTAGTTGGGGGATGATGAATGATAAATACTTGTTAAAGATGATATCTGTCAGTGACCCCAATAATAAGGCAACGGCGAATGAGGATACAAGTAGATAGGACTGCTTCTTTTTCTTTTGATCATATGTATTTCTTCCCCACTTCAGAATTAGTACTAAGCCAATAATGGTAAAGCTCATATAATAGATATTAAAATGTAAATCAAACAAACTATTTGCTGATGTATTGGCCCATCCAAGAGAAGTATTGTTCAGGTTATATAAGCTTGTTACTAGGTTGTAGTAAAGTGAAAAAGCAAAAATGTTCACTAAAGCTGGCACATATAACAGAAAATAAATCCATTTCTTTTTTAGCAAATCGTTTTTTTCTGTTAGGATAAGAATGAAATGTAACAAAAAACTATATATTGTTCCCCAACCAAGGGCAGCCAGACGACGCCAGAATAAAGCTGACTCATAATCAGGTGCTGAGTTAGCAATGGAAAAAGAGAATGTCCAAACACATAAGGCTAGGCAGAGGACAAAAAAAACACGGTTCATAATGGATTTCGAGTTAATTGAAAAAATATAGAATCCGAAAAATAAATAGATTGTAAAGGCAACAAAAAAGATCAAGGAGAAGAAAATTGGTAAAGTGATCATAGTGGTCTCCTTTTATCTCTCTAACTCGATTATGAAGATTTTTGAGTAGAAAGAAAAATATTTTATTGTAAATTAGAGGACTTGTTTTTTCGAAAGAAGTAATTACTCAAAAGAAAAATAGCCAATTCATTACTGAATTCGCTATTTTAATATAATTACCTTCTTCGGAAATTAAATATA
>JBAYAL010000311.1:0-3157 GCA_041669825.1 Eubacteriales bacterium
TAATGGCTACAAATCCCTTTGCAGAATACAAATGGCAAGCACTGTTTACCGACTGGCGTCTTTTCGCTGATGGTTTGACCGTAACAATTGAGGTGGCAATCGTCGCCCTGTTGGTTGCCCTCCAGCTAGGTATTCTGTTTGGTGTCGCCGGAGTATTCCCAAATAAAAACCTACGCATCCTCAATCGCGTGTATGTTGAATTTTTTCAAAACACGCCACTTGTTATTCAAGTTATATTTTTATACCACGCTCTCCCTCACTTGAAAATAATTCTTCCCGTCTTTGCAATTGGCTCTCTAGGCATCGGTATTTACACCGGTGCCTATATGGCCGAAGCTGTTCGTTCAGGTATTCTTGCTATTCCCCGTGGACAGTTAGAAGCAGGACTCTCTCAAGGTTTCACCTATTTTCAGGCAATGCAGTACCTTATTTTACCTCAAGCCAAAAAAATCATTTTACCGAGCATAGCAAATCAAGGTGTGAATCTAATAAAAAACACCTCTGTACTAGCGATGATTGCCGGTGGTGATCTTATGTATCAGGCTGATTCTTGGTCGGGTATGAACATGTATTACGGGCCTGCCTACATTGTAACAGGCTTACTATACTGGTTGTTATGTTTTCCCTTAACTAAATATGTTAAACACCTGGAAGGCAGTTCGGAGGTGCGGTCATAATGGTTAGCGATTTAATGAATATTTACTTAATAAAATTTCTCTTAGAAGGTTTAGCCGTTACCTTAGAAATATCTTTTTTTTCCATAGTATTTAGTGTTATTTTAGGAACCTTAATGGGTATAGTCCGTTACTTAAACATTCCCATTTTGAAACCTTTAAGCAATATTTACGTAGATATAGTGCGTAACATCCCCTGCTTATTATTCATCCTTGTGGCTCGCTTCACAACGCCACTTAACCCTACACTTTCAGGAATTGCTGCCATGAGTTTTTTTACAGGAGCAATAATGTCTGAAATAATCCGTGGAGGCTTAAATTCCTTATCTAAGGGACAAATTGAAGCCGCTCTATCCCAAGGTATGAGCACCTTTCAAATTATTCGCTACATTGTTTTACCTCAAGCTTATAGAAATATAATTCCACCAATGATGTCTCAGTTTACTACTGTTATTAAAGATTCAGCCTTTGTGTGGGCAGTTGGCACAGAAGAATTAACTGGGCGAGGAATGATTCTTATTGGTAAGTATGGTTCTACCGGCCAAGTTTTCACTATTTTTGCTGCCGTTGCCGGATTATACTTCATTGTGAACTATACTCTTTCACACTTTGCACGCAAGCAACACAATAAAATGGCTGTCAGAAGCTATTAAAAAAATACACCCTTTTCATTAATTGTCAGACTGATATAAATTTGTTCAGTGGACAACTTTGATTGGGGTGTATTTTATATTTTTTATCAGTTAGCTTGTATTTTACCGTTCTATTGGAATAGTCCGTTCAAGTTCCTGCATCCAGGTTTCCGTTTTGTGATTAAAAGTCCTAATAACTATTTTATTTGGATATAGGAACAGCGAATTAGTCCAAATAGTTGTGCGCTCCATATCGGAATTGTGTAGGTTAAGAAGCCTCCCCTTGTAAAAATTTATATTAGAGGCAAAAGAAGGATTAGTTGCCGGGGTATGAGTATGTCCTGATACCCATAGGACAATTTGTTTATTATTCTCTATTATTTTGGCTATTTCTGCGGCCGGCTGAGCAATAAAGCTAGGTTTATTAGCATTCTTGTTGTAATTACTTAATGTTCCTTCAATTGGTGCATGAAAAAATATGATGGTAGGTACTGTTGAATTCTTTTTTAGAGTATCTTTGAGCCAGGATAATTCTTCCTGTGACATTTGCGCCAAATATGGCGAATCCAATGAATCTACTGATAGAAAAACAAGGAGATAGCCTGCAACCTTTTTTTCATAAAACAATTGTGACAAACCAAAAGTTTTCTTAAACTTATCTAGTTTTAATAGTCTGGATTTAGCGTCACCTTTAACATACCTTCCGCTTGAACTAGGATTATCCTGATAAATATAATCATGATTACCGACAATAAAAGAAATAGGCTTATGTAATTTAGAAAAAAAGTCTTTAGCATAAGCATACTCTTTATCTGTTCCCGAATCTCCGACAACATCACCCAATACGGCAATTTCTCTCACATCTTGCCAATTATTTATATCTTCTATGACTTTGTTTTTGGCGGCAATAATTCTATCTTCTTTGTCTTTATCTTTAACGTTAAAAGTTTTAGTCGGTAGATGTGTATCTGATAATAATACTATTCTATAATACCCTTCGGCCTTTTTTGTATGATCAACCGTACTGCTAAATCCTAAATATCCTAACAAAACAACAACTACAAGTATCATAACTCTAAGCGCATTTTTTTTCATAAGTTATCCTCTTTTATATTTTTATGTAATTTGTAACAAGGACTGCTGATGTCCAAGTTTTAACAGCATAACAGAAATTCGACATATTATTTATTTATCCTCTTTTGTACTTGCACTAAAAAAGACCATATACTAATAAAACATATCTGCTTCTTCCCAACGGAAGGTACAGATATGTTTTTTATTTAAAATTACCAAATATGCAGCAATTTTTGGATAAGGAGTGAAACACTGGCAACCGCAACCCAACAGCAAACTCCTAAGAAAATAGGTTTAACGCCATTAGTGACTAACTTTTTAAGATTTGTATTTAACCCGATGGCCGTCATAGCCATAACAATCATAAATTTGCCAACGCTTACCATAATATCTGAAATTACCGGAATAGCAAAATATGTGTTAATTATTGCCGTAAGTACAAACCCTATAACAAACCAAGGAAAAACATTGGCAACACTAAACTTTTCTTCACTGTTTATGTCTTGATATTTTTTTGCTTTATGAGCCTCATACGCAGCTAATATAAGCGTTATAGGCACAATCATCAATGTACGTGTAAGTTTTACAATGGTAGCAAAACTCAAAGCAGCATTGTTGCCTGCCGCATTACTCCAGGCCGTTCCTGCCGCAACCACAGAGGATGTATCATTAATCGCTGTACCGGCCCACATACCAAATCCCTGATCACTCATGCCAAAAAATGCCCCCATAGCCGGAAAAATAAATACTGCAATAATGTTAAAAAGAAAAATAGTA